>JAJCXU010000028.1 GCA_029263275.1 Ilumatobacter sp. | reverse complement strand
GTGAACACGGCATCGAGCATTGGTTCGGTCAGCCGTTTCGTGAAGGTGTTCTGTTGACTGACGTGGAAACTGCACACCAGCGTGAGCGGCCGCCCGTCAGATGATGTGACCGGCACCTCGACGCCGTGGCCGAACTTGGGGCGAGGCCGCACGCCGAAGAAGTGGCAGGCCGCGTTGTAGCCGAACGTGCCGAGGCAGATCACGACGTTCGCGTCCGACAGCGCCACGAGTTCGCGTTCGAGGTACGGGCGGCACGCATCGCGCTCGTCGGTCGACGGCTTGTTCTGGGGCGGAGCACACTTGACCGCCGAGGTCACCCACGCATTGCTCAACTCAAGGCCGTCGTCAGCACTGACCGACTCTGGTTGGTTCGCCAAGCCGGCCCGATGCATCGCTCGGAACAGCCAGTCGCCGCTCCGATCGCCGGTGAACATTCGCCCGGTGCGGTTGGCCCCATGCGCCGCTGGAGCCAGACCGAGGATCACGATCCGCGCCGATGAATCGCCGAAACCGGAGATCGCCTTGCCCCAGTACTCCTCCTCACGAAACGACGCGCGCTTCTCGACGGCGACCTGTTCGCGCCAGTCGACCAGCCGCGAGCATTCACGACACTCGTGGATCTCCCGAGTCAACTCGCGCAGCGTCGTCGACGCTCGCTTCGTCGCGCCCTTCTTGGATGGCTGCTTCGGGGGCACGGAGGGATTCGCCACGGACATCGACTGTAGGTTGGCCGTCGGTAGCGTGAAAGGCACTCATGGCAACAACACCACGCAAGAAGTCAGCATCGTCAGCGGCCACGAAGCCTGCGAAGAAGACCGGAACACGGACCTCCACAGCGGCAAAGAAGCGGGCGCCCAAGCAGGGTCCGAAGCCGACCACGATCCTCCTGGTTCGCCACGGGCAGACACCCACCACTGGCAAGGTCCTGCCCGGGCGCGCCAAGGGGTTGCATCTTGCTGAGCTGGGCCACGAGCAGGCCAAGATCGCTGCGCTCCGTATCGCAGAACTGAAGATCGATGCGGTCTACAGCTCACCGCTGGAACGAGCGAAGGAGACCGCCGCTCCCATCTCCGCAGCGTGCGGGCTGAAGACCCAAGTCGAGCGCGGACTCTTCGAGTGCGACTTCGGCGATTGGACGGGCAAGCAGCTGAAGGACTTGATGAAGCTGCCCGAGTGGGGAACGGTGCAGCGGGCGCCGTCGACCTTCCGCTTCCCCAATGGCGAAAGCTTCACCGAGATGCAGACCCGCATGGTCAGCGCGCTCGACAAGCTCCGCACGCTCCACCCCGGTGGCACGATCGTGTGCGTCTCCCACGCCGACACGATCAAGGCCGCCGTCGCGCACGCGATGGGAACGCACATCGATCTGTTCCAGCGCATCGTCATCAGTCCGGCATCGGTCAGTGCGATCACGTGGCACGCCGGTGGCCCCATCGTGCTCGCCGTCAACTCGACTGGCCGACCATTGACCGAGCTCAAGCCTGCCTGATGAGCGTCTTCTACGAGTTCGACGATGTCGACGCGTTCACCACGGGAACCGTGGGCGAGCCTGGCAATCGGACCTTCTACATGCAGGTCCGGGCCAACGGTCAGCGCGTCAGCGTCAAGTGCGAGAAGCAGCAGACCGCAGCCATCGTCGAGTACCTCCGCAAGGTGCTGAGCGACCTCCCGCCGCCTGAAGACCGACCGATGCCTGGTGCGCTCGAACTCGCGCCGCCGCTCGAGGCATCATTCGTGCTCGGCCCGATCGGGCTCGGCTACGACCGTTCGAACGACAAGGTGCTGATCCAACTCGAAGAGGTGGGCGAGCTCGATGAAGACGGCGAGTTCGTCGATGACGACCGCGGTCTCGTTCGCCTCTCCGTCAGCCGCGGCCAGGCCGCAGCATTCTGCGACCACGCTGACCGAGTGGTCGAGTCGGGACGACCCGACTGCCAGTGGTGCAACAATCCCATCGATCCAGATGGGCACGCCTGCCCACGCATGAACTGACTGACTCGTGGCGGACGAGCACCTGGACGACGACTTCGTCGACGACGAGCACGATGAGAACGACGCGGAAGACTCCGCCGCGGACGACGAGCAGGAACAGGCCGTCGAGCTCCGCATCGACGACGTCGACGACCCGATGACTCATCTGCTCCAGGGCGAGATCGAAGTCGAGGGTCGGATGCCGTACAGCAGCAACGCCACCTTCCTCGTGCACGTCACGCACGACGGCAAGTCGCACCCGGCCATCTACAAGCCGATGCGCGGCGAGCGACCGCTGTGGGACTTTGAGCCTGGGCTCCATCGACGCGAGGTCGCGACTTACCGGATGAGCGAAACGCTGGGCATCCATGCCGTGCCGCCCACCGTGCTGCGCGACGGACCCGCAGGCGAGGGCTCGGTGCAGTGGTTCGTCGCTGGCGACTTCACCGAGCACTACTTCACCATGGTCGAAGCTCGTCCCGAGCTCCATGACCGCTTCCGCGCGATGGCGCTCCTCGACATCATCTGCAACAACACCGACCGCAAGAGCGGGCACTGCATTCTTGTCCCCGAACGAACCCGTGCGGACGGCACGCCAACTCCGGCAGAGGTGTGGGGCATCGACCATGGCCTCTGCTTCGCAGCTGAGTACAAGCTCCGCACGGTGATCTGGGAATTCGCCGATGAGGAGATCCCCGAGCCGCTGCTCGACCGTGTGAATCGTCTCGTCGATCGCGTGCCCCTCGACATCTCGACCCTCCTCAGCGACGATGAGGTCGAGGCAATTCAGGGTCGCGCCGCCTGGTGCGTCAAGCACCGCCGCTTCCCGACAGACCCCACCGGCCGCCGCTACCCCTGGCCGCTCGTCTGAGGGGGCACCAGCGCGGTTGATGCCAGAGGCGGGCCGTGTCGGATGACCGCTCTCGGCCGGGCTTCGCTGGACGAAGCGAGACACGAAGCCAAGCCGATCCGTGCGAGGATGCGAATGTGTCCTTGGACGAGCAAACCCAACCCGACGAAGACCTCGATGACCTGATCCACGCCGCTGACCTGGATGGCCTCGTCCGGATGATCGACGATCGCTGTTCATCGTCCGATTGGAACGGTCTCTTGCGTGTCCGCGATCGCGCCCGGGGCGCGGTGAAGACCGGGCGCCAACTCTGGCCAGCAGCCACCTTGGCGGAATATCGGATCGCACTCCTTGCCCCGCCACGCCACGTCGCCGCGGTCCTCGATGAGACCGATGGGTTGTCGGGCCAATTCACGATCGGCCCACTCACCGAGGTGGCAGCCCAGCACCACACGTGGGATGCACTGCGAACAGAGCTCGAGTCGTCGCCACGAGCCGCCTTTGTCGCACACGAGCGTGCACTTCGAGGCGAGCTCATCGACGACG
>JAJCXU010000027.1 GCA_029263275.1 Ilumatobacter sp. | reverse complement strand
AAGTCGAAGTTCGACAACCTCTACGGCTGTCGCCACAGCCTGGTCGACTCGATCTCGCGTGCGACCGACGTGATGATCGGCGGCAAGACCGCCGTCGTGCTCGGCTACGGCGACGTCGGCAAGGGCTGCGTGCAGTCGCTGCAAGGCCAGGGTGCTCGCGTCATCGTCACCGAGATCGACCCGATCAACGCACTGCAGGCAGCGATGGAGGGCCTCCAGGTTCTTCCGCTCGAAGACGTCGTCGGCACCGCCGACATCTTCGTCACGTCAACCGGCAACATGGACCTCATCACGATCGACTCGATGAAGGAGATGAAGCACAACGCCATCGTCTGCAACATCGGCCACTTCGACAACGAGATCGACATGGCCGGCCTCGCGCGGTCCGGAGCAGTTCGCGATGAGCTCAAGCCCGGCACCGACGTGTGGAAGTTCGACGACGGCAAGCAGATCATCATCCTCGCTGAGGGTCGTTTGGTGAACCTCGGTTGCGCCACCGGCCACCCGAGCTTCGTGATGTCGTGCTCGTTCACCAATCAGGTGATCGCACAGATCGAGCTGTTCAACCGCACCGAAGCCTACCCGCTCGGCGTCTACGTGCTGCCGAAGCACCTCGATGAGAAGGTCGCCATGCTGCACCTCGATGCCCTCGGCGTGAAGCTGACCAAGCTCACCGACGAGCAGGCCGAGTACCTCGACATGGACCCCGCCGGGCCCTTCAAGCCCGACAACTACCGCTACTGATCAGTCGGTCCGAATCGCCGAATCTCTGCGTTGCGAGAACTCGTCGGTGCCCGGAGGCACCTTCCTCGTCTCGCGCCTTGACCTTCGACGATTCGATCCCGCCTGATCTCTAGAGAGAATTGAACGAGAGCCGCTGCTTCCTGATCGGGAGTGGCGGCTTTCGTCGTTTTCGGGATCTTGTTGCGGTGAGAGGTGAGACCACCGGGTCGACCTGGGTCTCACCGGAGGGTTCAGGCGGGCTTCATGGTGAGGCGGGGGAGGAAGATCTGCACGAGCGGGCCGATACCGACCGTGAAGACAGCGGTCCCGATGCCGATCGAGCCGCCGAGCGCGATGCCCACGCCGAGGACGAGCACTTCGACCGCCGTTCGGGCGAAACGAATCGAGATCGGCCAGCTGCCAATCGTTCGTCTCGTCAGGCCGGTCATCAGACCGTCGCGCGGGCCAGGGCCGAGCCCCGCGCCGATGTAGAACCCCGACCCGATGGCGATCACGGCGACGCCACCCAGCATCAGCAACGCTCGGGGAATGAGGAGATCTGACTCCGGAATCCACGGCAGCGTGAGGTCGACGACCAGGCCGATCACGACCGCATTGAGCAGCGTGCCCAGACCCGGCCGCTCACGGAGCGGAATCCAGAGCAGCAGCAGCGCGATGCCGGTCAGGATCACGACGTTGCCGACCGATATGTCGGTGAGCTCGCTGACGCCGGTGTGGAACACGTCCCACGGGGCCGCACCCAGTTCCGCGTCGATGATCATCGAAATGCCGAGGCCGAACAGGAAGAGCCCGAACAGACAGCGGAGCAGCCGCTCAATGAATCGGTCTCGAGGGATCAGCGGCACCGCCGTTGTTGCTGTGGATGTCGCGACCATCGGGCGCACGGTAGCGAGTCACTTCGCGGTCGGCGGAGGCGGTTTCGCCCGGGCAGGTGCCAGGGCCACCAGCTTCTCCACCCCGACATGCGCGGTCGAACGCCGTGGGGCGAGGCCAACAGCTCCTCGATCAACTCTGTGACAGTGCTCATTCATGATGGGTACATGCTCTTCGAAACTCGTTGTGCCGGCTGCGACACGCCCGGTCAGGCCATCTGCACCACCTGTCGTTTCGCGCTGATCGGCCGCGCTCCGCAACCACAGGCGCACGGTGTCATCGCTGCGATGCCATTCGCCGGGCGTGCCCGCGACGTGGTGCTGTCACTCAAGTACCGCAACCGGCGTCAAGTGGCTCGCCATCTTGGCAGTCTGCTGGTCAACCGGCTCGTCGAGTCGGGTGACCACGTCGATCTCGACGTGGTCACCTGGGCGCCGACCAGTGTTCGCCGACGTCGTCAGCGGGGGTTTGACCAGGCAGAAGAGATCGCTCGTACCGTCGGTCGCCAGCTGGGTGTGCCAACTCGTCGTTTGCTGACCCGGCCGGGGTCAGCGACAGCACAGACCGGTAAGAGCCGGTCCGAACGCCTTGATGGCCCAGAATTCGTCGCGCGGCCAGGTTTGCAGGGCCGCCGCGTGCTGGTGGTGGATGACGTTGTCACCACCGGTGCCACGCTGCTCGGCGCCCGCGACGCGCTCGAGCAGCAAGGAGCACACGAGGTGATACTCGCCGCTGTTGCGTCCACGCCGGCTGCAGTTGGGGCCAAGGTCTTACCGTTCCGCCATGCCGCTCGGGCGGTGGCTGCCTGACGGTAGGATTGGTGCCCTCATGGGCATTCTCGATCGAATTCTTCGCGCCGGCGAAGGCAAGAAACTCAAGGCACTCGAGGGCATTGTTCCCGAGATCAACGCGCTCGAGGACGACTACCGCAAACTCACTGACGATGCGCTCAAGGCGAAGACTGGTGAGTTCCGTCAGCGCCTGGAGAACGGCGAAGACCTCGACGACCTGCTCGTCGAAGCATTCGCCGTCACGCGCGAGGCAGCCGATCGCACACTCGGTCAGCGCCACTTCGACGTTCAGATGATGGGCGGCGCAGCGCTGCACTTCGGCTGGGTCGCCGAAATGAAGACCGGTGAGGGCAAGACCCTCACGTCCACGGCGCCGGTGTACCTCAACGCCATTGCCCAGAAGGGCGTGCACCTCGTCACGGTCAACGACTATCTGGCGCAGTACCAGTCCGAGCTCATGGGCCGCATCTATCGGTTCATGAACATGGACGTCGGCCTGATCCTGCCCGGTCGTGGCGCCACGGCAGCGGAGAAGCGCAAGAGCTACGCCGCCGACGTCACCTACGGCACCAACAACGAGCTCGGCTTCGACTATCTCCGCGACAACATGGCGCCGAGCAAGGACGCAAAGGTCCAACAGCGCGGCCACAACTTCTGCATCGTCGACGAAGTCGACTCGATCCTCATCGACGAAGCGCGGACCCCGCTCATCATCTCTGGCCGGGTGGCAGATGCCGCCAAGCTGTACTACCGGTTCGCTTCGATTGTTCGTTCGCTCAAGCGCGACGAGGACTACGAGTTCGAAGAAGACAAGCGCATCGTCGTGCCAACCGAGCAAGGCATCGAGACCGTTGAAGCGGCGCTCGGCGTCGAAAACCTCTACGACGCCGTCGAGGCCAACATGGTGCACCAGTTCACGGTGGCGCTCAAGGCCAAGGAGGTCTACAAGCGCGACAAGGACTACATCGTCCAGGGCGGCGAAGTGAAGATCGTCGACGAATTCACCGGTCGTGTGCTCGAGGGCCGTCGCTGGTCCGAAGGCATCCACCAGGCCGTTGAAGCCAAAGAGGGCGTCAAGATCAAGGAAGAGAACCAGACGCTCGCGACGATCACGCTGCAGAACTACTACCGGCTCTACGACAAGCTCGCTGGCATGACCGGCACGGCCGCCACCGAAGCTGCTGAGCTGATGAACACCTACGGCCTCGGCGTGGTGCCCATTCCCACCAACCAGCCCGTGATTCGTGCAGACGAAGCCGACTTGATCTACAAGTCCGAAGAGGCCAAGTTCAACGCGATCATCGACGACATCCAGGAACGCCACGCCAAGGGGCAGCCGATTCTTGTCGGTACAGCGAGCGTTGGTCGTTCCGAACACCTGGGGCGTCTGCTGGATCAACGCAACATCACGTGCGAGGTTCTGAACGCCAAGCAGCACACTCGTGAAGCCGAGATCGTCACCCAGGCAGGTCGCCTCGGTGCCGTCACGGTGGCCACCAACATGGCGGGTCGCGGCGTCGACATCCTTCTCGGTGGCAACCCGGAAGGCCTCGCTCTCACCGAAGTGTTGAAGGCGGGATACACCGAAGAGCACATGAAGGATGACTTCGAGTTCTCCGTGCCCGTCGAACAAATGCCCGAAGAGTTCCAAATCGAGCGCAAGAAGGCCAAGGTCCTCTACGACGAGATGCTCGCCAAGTACTCCAGCGAGTGCGAGCGCGAGCGCCAGCAAGTGCTGGAACAGGGCGGTCTGTACGTCATTGGCTCCGAACGCCACGACAGCCGTCGTATCGACAACCAGCTCCGCGGTCGTTCGGGCCGTCAGGGAGACCCGGGTGCAAGCCGCTTCTTCCTCAGCCTCGATGATGACCTGATGCGACTGTTCGCAACCGGCGCACTCAACTACGTCATGGGCCGCGCCCTGCCCGACGACGAGGCGATCGAAGCCAAGATGGTCACCAAGGCCATCGAACGGGCACAGACCACGGTCGAGACCAAGAACGCCGAGATCCGTAAGAACGTCCTCAAGTACGACGAGGTGATGAACGAGCAGCGCAAGATCATCTACAAGCGCCGCGATCAGATCCTCGACGGAGAAGACCTCAAGAGCGCCGGCGCCGAATACCTGGCCGACGCCATCGATGCGTTGATCACCACGCACTGCGCCTCGGTTGCTGACGATGAGTGGGATCTCGATGGCCTTGCCAAAGAGCTCACCCTCTACTGGCCCGATTCGAGCACGGTCGAGCAACTGCGAGCGTGTGCCGACACCGACGAGATCTACGACATGGTGATGTCGAACGCCACGGCTCACTACGAGCGACGCGAGGAAGAGATGGGCGCTGAGACGCTGCGTCAGGTCGAGCGTCAGGTCATGCTGCGCATCATCGACCAGCGCTGGCGCGAACATCTCGAAGAGATGGACTACCTGCAGGGCGGTATCAACCTGCGGGCAATGGGCCAGAAGGATCCGCTCGTCGAATGGCAGCGCGAAGGCTTCGAGATGTTCGGCACGATGATGACCGGCATTGCGCAGGACTTCGTCAAGTACGTGATGCACGTGCAGGTCGTGAAGGACGACGAGGCGAAGCCAGTGGTGGGCGCAGCGGCCCCGGCGCCGGTCCAGAATCTCCAGACCAGCTCGTCCGACGATGTGCAGTCAAGCGGTTTCGACCGTGCGGCACGCGCTGCGGCCGCCGACGCTGCTGGCGCACCGGCAACTGCTGCCGAAACGCCTGAGCCGAAGAAGCAAGAGACGGTGGTCAAGGACGCGTTCGCGAAGACGCCTCGCAATGCGCCGTGTCCGTGCGGAGCGACGACGCCTGACGGCAAACGCAAGAAGTTCAAAAACTGCCACGGCGAAGCCTGAGCGCGGAAGGACACCACTCGGTTCATGCGCGACTTCACACACGACATCCGCGAGCTGCAACGTCGGTTGGGCGAGGCAGAGGTGTATCTCTCGGTCGTTGAGAATCGCGAGCGCTTTGCCGTGCTCGAACACGAGGTAGCCGAGCCAGGGCTCTGGGATGACCAGGACCGCGCCAAGAAGCTCAACGCCGAGTACGCCAACATCAAAGACGACCTCGAAGCATTCGACACGCTGACCGAAGACATCGAGAACGTCGAGGTGCTCCATGAGTTGGCGCGCGACGAAGACGATGCGAGCCAAGAGCCCGAGATCGAGGGGGCGATCAGCACCGTTGAGGCGACGTTCGACCAACTCGAGCTGCGCAGCATGTTCACCGGCGAGCACGACGACACCGATTGCATCGTGCAGATCAACGCGAAGGACGGCGGCGTCGACGCCCAGGACTTCTCCGAGATGCTGCTCCGGATGTACGAGAAGTGGTGCGAGCGTCGCGGTTTCACCATCACACTCAACGGCGTGTCTGAAGGCGCTGAGGCCGGGATCATGTCGGCCGAGGTGACGATCTCGGGCCGGTACGCGTACGGCTTGATGAGCGCCGAGCGCGGCACCCATCGCCTGGTACGAATCAGCCCGTTCGACAACCAGGGCCGGCGTCAGACGTCGTTCGCCGCGGTGCAAGTCTGGCCGCTGCTCGAAGACGTCGAGCTGGACATCGACGAGTCCGACATCGAGATGCAGGTGTTCCGTGCCTCGGGTGCTGGCGGCCAGCACATCAACAAGACCTCATCCGCTGTGCGGTACATCCACCACCCGACCGGTCTCGTGGCCAGCTCCCAGGAGGAGCGAAGCCAGTTGCAGAACCGTGAGCGGGCGATGGGTCGTCTGAAGTCGATGATCGCGGCCAAGGCCGAAGAGGATCGTCAGGCAGAACTCGATGCCATTGCGGGCAAGCAGGCCCAAGTCGGTTGGGGGAGCCAGATTCGCAGCTACGTGATGCAGCCGTATCAGATGGTGAAGGATCTCCGCACGGAGATCGAGACCGCCAACGTCAGCGGTGTGTTCGACGGCGACATCGACTTCCTCATCGAGGGCTTCCTGCAGTTCAAGCGGGCCCAAGGCGAAGCCGACAGCTGACCCCTTTCCGAAATCCTGCGCTGACGTCCCGCTGAGCGGGAACTGAGCGCAAGATTTGTGGGTGTTTGGGGGCGGGGGAGTGTTGGGAAGTGGTGGGAGATGGCAGGTCGTCGCGGTGACTGAGCCACCGGTCACGAAATATGCGGCGGGGGTGCCTCATTGCAAGTGTGTGACGGCGGTACTCTCTTGCAGCGCTGATCGGACCGTTCCGGCCAGCCGAACTTCCTCATGATCCGTCTCGAAAACGTCACCAAGAGCTACTCCGCCGAAGTCGTCGCGCTCCGCGATGCGGGCTTCGACATCGCCAAGGGCGAGTTCGTCTTTCTCGTCGGGCCATCTGGCTCCGGCAAGAGCACGCTGCTGCGAATGTTGAACCGCCAAGATCGCCCTGAGCGCGGTGCGGTGTGGGTCGCCGGTCGCAACATCGTCGACATGCCGCCGAGTCGTGTCCCGCATCTGCGACGCAACATCGGCAACATCTTCCAGGACTACAAGCTGCTGCTCGAAAAGACCGTCTTCGAGAACGTGGCGTTCGCGCAGGAAGTCATTGGACGCCCCAAGCACGTCATCAAGCAGCAGGTTCCGGCAGTGCTCGAACTGGTCGGTCTGGCCGGCAAGGAAGATCGCCTCCCGCACCAGCTCTCAGGTGGCGAACAGCAGCGTGTGTCGGTCGCTCGCGCCTTCGTCAACCGGCCGCTGATCTTGCTCGCCGACGAGCCCACCGGCAACCTCGACCCGGCCACGGGTGAAGGCATCATGCGCCTGCTCGATCGCATCAACAAGACCGGCACCACGGTGGTCATGGCCACCCACGATCAACGCATCGTCAACACGATGCGCAAACGTGTCATCCAACTCGACCGCGGCGTCATCGTTCGTGACCAGGCCCGCGGCGTCTACGAGTGAGCCGGGAGATCTAGTTCCACCATGCTTTCACGCATCCGTTACACGTTCCGCGAGACCTTCGACAGTTTCCGCCGCAACGCCACCTTGACCCTCGCGGCCATCATCACCGCGGCGATCTCGCTGCTCGGTGTGGGCCTCACACTGCTCAGCCAGAAGGGGTTCGACAATCTTCTCTCCAAGTGGGAGGGCGGTGTCGAGATGATCATCTTCGTCAACGCCGGCGCCACTGGTGACCAGCTGGGTGTCATCGAGACGGCGCTCGGCAATGCCGATCAGTTCGTCGACACCTTCGGCTACTGCGATTCTCAGTGTTCGCTCGACGAAGCCGAAGTGGTGCTTGCCGGTGAGCCGGGCACGCTCGAACTCCTCACTGCCGACAACATTCCGACGCAGTTCAAAGTGGTGCCGACAGAGGGAACCGACGTCGAGTTGCTGCGCCAGCTCGAAGGCGCGTTCTCTGAGCTGCCGAACGTCTTCAACGTGCAGTTCGCAGAAGACCAGATCAGTCTCATCGGCCAACTCCAGGACTTCTTCGGGTTCCGATTGCTGTTGCTGTCGGTCTTCTTGTTGCTTGCCGCGGTACTCCTCATCTGGAACACGATTCGTACCGCCATTTTCGCGCGAAGACGGGAAATCGAAGTGATGAAACTCGTGGGCGCGACCGACTGGTTCATCCGTATCCCGTTCATGCTCGAAGGCCTGTTGCACGGCATCATTGGTGGCGTCCTCGCCAGCGGTGGGTTGTGGGCCTGGAACAGTCAGTGGACCAGCGGCGTTGCTGAATTCCCCGACGGGAGCGGGTTCGCCGCGCTCGTCGTGACCGACGGCTACGAGAAGCAAGTCATGCTGATCATGCTGGTAATCGGGGCCGCCGCAGGTGCCATCGGATCCGGCATCGCCGCTTCCAGATTCCTCGATGTCTGATTCATGGTTGATGGTGCCTTGCGAGCCAACGATCTGATCACCGCTGAGACGAAGGATTCCGAAGAGGTGGAGCGCCGGACACTCCGCTGACGGAGCCGGATCGCTAACTTCTGGCGATGGAGTACACGCAGATCATCTATGAGGTTGCTGACAACATCGCGACCATCACGCTGAACCGGCCGGACAAGCTGAACGCCTTCACGGGCACGATGATGTACGAGATGCTCGATGCGTTCGACCAGGTCGACGCCGATGACGACGTTCGGGCCGTGATCGTCACGGGCGCCGGCCGAGGATTCTGCGCGGGCGCTGATCTGTCGGCCAGCGGGGGAGAGACCTTCTCGAGCGGCGGCAGCGACATCCAGACCGATGCTGGCGTCCCCCGCGACGGTGGCGGAATGGTGTCGCTGCGCATCTTCAATTGCACCAAGCCAGTGATCGGTGCGATCAATGGCGCATCGGTCGGAGTCGGCGTCACGATGACCCTGCCGATGGACTTCCGTCTGGCCAGCGAGCACGCGAAGTTCGGCTTTGTCTTCGCTCGGCGTGGAATCGTCCCGGAAGCGTGCTCGTCGTACTTCCTGCCGCGGTTGGTTGGCATCAGTCAGGCAACCGAATGGTGCTACACGGGGCGGGTGTTCCCCGCTGACGAGGCGCTTGCCGGGGGCCTGGTACGCAGCATCCACGCTGCTGACGACTTGCTCCCCGCGGCTCGGGCTATCGCTGCCGAGATCGCCGAGAACACCGCACCGGTGTCTGTTGCGCTGACGCGCCAGATGTTGTGGCGCATGCTCGGTGCCGATCACCCGATGGACGCCCACCGAGTCGACTCGCGCGGCATCTTGTCGCGTGGCGCCAGCGATGACGCCCGTGAAGGCGTGACCAGCTTCCTCGAGAAGCGCCAACCTGAGTATCCAGTCAGAGTCAGCGACGGTCTGCCCGACATCTTTCCTGATTGGGTGGATCCTGAATTCCACTGAGACAAAACGGGCGAATGGCACTGGACCGACAGACTGAGCGGTGTTACGGTTTGGTTACAAACAGGCGGACGATCCCTCTCACCTAGCGGGCGGGAACCAGGAGCCAACCATGAGTACCCAGTACCGGGGCCACGACGTTGTCGACCCCGACCACCGTCTCATCGGCACGATCAGCGATGTGCTGTATGACCAGCAAGGCGATGCTGAATGGGCCGTCGTCGACCTCGGGCTACTGCGCTCGGCGCACTATTTGCCCGTTGCTTCGGGCTACATGTCCGAGTCCGGCGAGTTCGTCGTGCCGTTCGACAAACGAATCGTCAAAGGGGCGCCAAAGGCGGACCGTCGACACTTCATGGATGCGTCGACCGAAGGCCAGCTGTTGCGCCACTACGAACTCGCCGAGTAGCGCCACTCGGCAGCGCTGACCACGAGCTGTCACCACCTGCCACCAGCCGCCACGGGTGGCGGCGATGGCGTGGCGGGTGGCACAGCCCGATCGGGGAATTTCTCAAGTTTCTAGAGGTTCTTGACGAAGAACACATATCAGCGACCACGCTGACAACCCCTCTGAGAAACGAAGCTCCCATGAACACGATGTTGATGCAAGAACTGACCGCCGGTGACGTGATCGAAGTGAAGACCGCGGCGAACGTCGATGACGACGTGTTGACCGTCCTCGTCCTCTTGGCGACCGACGAGTTCGTGATCCTCGATCCCTGCAACGACTCGACGCCGTTTGTGTTGAAGAACAGCGAACTCATCGAGTATCGCAAGTTCGACCCGGCCGTCGCATACGCCTGATCGCTTCGCCAGTCCGCTGGCAGAGCTGCATATCTTCGGGCTGGCGAGGTCCGCGACGGGACGTCCGTCGTCACGCCCGAGAAATCTCCCTCAATCCCCATAACGTGGGCGCCGTGGTTGACACGGCGCCTTCGTTGTTTTCTCGAGTCGGAGCCGACGACGACAGTCGCTCGGCCTTCTTCAAGCGTCTGGTCGACGCGTTCTACGAGGGGGTGGAGACCGATCAGGTGCTGCTTCCTCTGTACCCCGAGCAGCCAGACTTGACCGGTGCACGGCACCGTCTCACGCTGTTCTTGGTGCAGTACTGGGGCGGGCCGACCACGTACATGGAAGAGCGTGGCCACCCGCGCCTGCGGATGCGCCATTTTCCGTTTCCGGTCGGCCCACTCGAACGCGACCGGTGGCTGCTCCACATGGCCGCCGCAGTCGAAACTGTGTGCGATGACCCGAGCTTCCCAGCCGAAATCGCCGACGAGATGATGGCGTATTTCGTGCCGGCCGCGGAGCATCTTCGTAACGACACCGGACTGCCGATCACGTCGGCGAGCTACCCCAAGATCTGATCGCCGCTCGTCGACCCGCACCACGAGTTCCTTCATTACGATTGGCTTCGATGCCAGCGATCGACGTCAATGACCTGCACAAGCACTACGGCGAAAACCGCGCCGTTGACGGTGTCAGCTTCCATGTCGACGAAGGCGAGGTGTACGCCCTGCTCGGTCACAACGGTGCTGGCAAGTCGACGGCGGTCGAGATCTTGGAGGGCCATCGTGAACTGACGTCCGGGTCCGTGTCGGTGCTCGGCTTCAACCCCGCCAAGGCCCAGCGTGAGTTCCGTGACCGAATCGGTGTCGTACTGCAGACGTCTGGCGTCGAGAACGAATTCACCGTCCGCGAAGTCGTCGATCTGTACGCCACTGCGTACCGCAGCCGACGGACGCTCGACGAGGTCGTTGAGCTCGTCGGGCTCGTGGAGAAGGTCGACGAACGTGTTGGCTCGCTCTCGGGCGGCCAACGGCGCCGCGTCGACCTCGCTCTGGGCATCGTCGGCCGCCCAGATCTGTTGTTCTTGGACGAGCCAACGACCGGTTTCGACCCGTCCGCCCGTCGCAAGTCGTGGGATCTGATCGAAGGACTGTGCGACGACGGTGTGACCGTGTTGCTCACCACGCACTATCTCGATGAAGCAGAGCACCTCGCCGATCGAGTCGGTGTGCTGGCATCGGGGAAGATGATCGCCGAGGGCACCCCCGCCCAACTGATCGAGGGAATCAGTGGCACTGTCGTCAGCTTCATGCTGCCTGACTCGATCGAGACGGCCGACGCGACGAGCACGTTCGGTCCGGTGCTTGGCGCGGAGGTACGCATCTCTGGGCGGCTGGTCGAGGCAACGGTCGACCGTGCCACTGAGGTGGTGCATCGAGCGACGGGATGGGCCATCGAGAATGGTGTCGAGCTTGATTCGTTGCGCGTCGCCCGGGCCTCGCTCGAAGACGTGTTTCTGCAACTCACCGAACAGACCGAAGGCGAACAATGAGCTCCTTTCCGTCGAACCTGTCGATGGTGGCGCGCCAGACGCGTTACCAACTCAAGTACTTCACGCGGGTTCCGGTGGCGCTGTTCTTCACCATCATCTTGCCGCTGGTGATGCTGGTGTTGTTCAACGCGCTCTTCGGTGACAACGTGATCGAGACCGACCAGGGCGACTGGCCCGTGCGTCAGTTCTACACCGGTGGTCTCGCGGCCTACACGGCCGTGTCGGCGACCTTCTCCAATCTGGCCAACATGGTGCCGATCCGTCGCGACGAAGGTGTCTTGAAGCGCTGGCGCAGCACACCGCTGCCGACGTGGGTCTACATCGCTGGCTTCATCTGCTCCGCGATCGTCATCGCGTTCATCGGGGCGATGTTGATGTTGACCGTCGGTGTCGTGTTCTACGACCTCTCGATCGAGTGGGCAAAGATGCCTGCCGCAGCCGTGACCTTCTTGGTCGGGGTCGGAGCGTTCGCCGCGCTGGGCATGGCATTGGCGTCCATCATCAAGACCGCGAGCTCAGCGTCAGCGGCGGCGAACGCCACGATTCTTCCGTTGGCATTCATCTCAGACGTGTTCGTGGCAACCGATGGCGACAGCGCGTTGACCACCATCGCCAACATCTTCCCCTTGAAGCCCTTCGTCAACGCCTTCCAAGATTGCTTCAACCCGTTCGTCGAAGCACCGGCGTTCGATTGGGGATCGCTTGCGTTCGTGGCCGCCTGGGGACTCGTGGGCCTCGGAATCGCGATGAAGAAGTTCACTTGGGAACCAAGCGGAGCCGGTCCGCGAGGTCGCCGGGCCGCTCGTGCCGCAGCAACCGCGGACGGCTGACCGGCAATCAGCGACGCCAGGTATGCACGGGGCCAATTCCCTGGGTCAGCATCGTGCCCGGGAAGACGCGCAACCAGTTTGGTGTCAATTCGAGCACTCCGAATGATTCAGCGTCGGGGCCCGTCCACGACGGGATCATCGAAGGGTCGTACCCAACTGGTTCTGGCCCATGCAGGAACCGGTTCCATCCAGCGTGGCGCCCGTCTCGGTCGGTGATCCAACGGCTGTCGCAGTCGACAGTGCACGTGTCGTGCGTCGGCGACCAATAGGTGATCGACACAGCCGGATTGTGCGCGAGGTCGGCTGCCTTCGGGGAGTGTGGCGACGTTGCAATCCATCCGGTCAACTGCGTCCCGTCCCACTCCCAGATCGGGTGCAGAACGCGCGATCGCGGCGTGTCGTTGACGCCAACAGTCGCAACGGTGGCCCAGACGATCTGATGGGCCATCTCGACGAAAGCGGGGGCGGCGGTGGCGAGTCCGGTCATGTGATGTTCTCCTATTCGGTCTTGCTCAACGGGGTGAAACACTCACTGGATCATGTGGCGAGCATGCCACGCCAGACTCACGAGTACACGATGGTTTTGTGTCCGTGAACGGCAATCTTGTGTTCGAGGTGCGCACGTACCGCGCGGGCGAGGACCACGGTTTCGATGTCGCGTCCACGGGCAGTGAGCGCGGCGACGTTCTCGCGATGCGTGACGTGGGCTGTCTCCTGGGCGATGATCGGGCCCTCGTCGAGATCTGCGGTGGCGTAGTGCGCAGTGGCGCCGATGAGCTTCACCCCGCGCTCGTGCGCTTGCCGATAGGGGTTGGCGCCGATGAACGCGGGCAGGAACGAATGATGGATGTTGATGATGCGCATCGGGTGGCGCGACACGAAATCGTCGCTGAGAATCTGCATGTAGCGAGCCATCACGACGAGCTCAACGCCGTGTTCGGCGAGCGCATCGAGGACCTGGCGCTCTTGCTGCGGCTTGGTGTCCTTGGTGACCGGGAGATGGACATACGGGATACCCATGTGTTCGCAGATGTCGCGGTGATCGGGATGATTCGATACGACGACGCGGAGGTCCATCGGCAGTTCTCCGCTGCGCCACCGCGTGAGCAAGTCGTAGAGACAGTGCGGCTGCTTGGACGCCATGATCGCGGTGGGGACAGGGACCGCCGTGTTGTGGAGATCGACGAGCATCTCGAACTGCCGTGCCACGGCCTGGAATGCGTCGAGAAAGGTCTCGTGTGTGACGCCGGGGCGTGCGAGCTCGAATTCGATGCGTTGGAAGAACACCGAACCGTCGTTTCCGTCCGTACCGGCATGGGGGCGTTCGACGTATTGCTCGGCGTGGATGATGTTGCCGCCCTGGTCGGCGATGAACGCGGAAGTCGCAGCGACGATGCCCTGCTGGTCAGGACAGGACAGAAGCAGGACGCTGGGCATTGCTGCTTTCTATCGACGCATTGCCGATTCGGCGCGCAGGGCCCAGCACACAACTGCGGTTGCCGCGGCTGCATTGAGGGAGTCGACGCCGGCTGCCATCGGAATGCGGACGGGGATGGCGAGGTCGACCAGTTCATCGCTCAGGCCACTCCGCTCAGAACCGATCATGACGGCGGCGCGAGGCCCGGCGTTGACCTCGTCGAGGGGGCGAGCGTTCGGGTCAGGCGTCATCGCGTACAACTCGAATCCTTCGAGTGCCCGGAGTTCGTCGGCGAGGTGTCGCGTTCGTGCGTGAGGGAGTGAGAACGCCGTCCCCATGGCAACGCGAAGTGAGCGCCGAGAAAGCGGATCAGCGCTGGTGTGGTCGAGCACCAGGCCGTCCCAGCCGAGCGCAGCGGCGTTGCGGACGATTGAGCCGACGTTGACCGGGTTGTCGACGGCCTCGGCGACGACGAGGCGGTGAGCCGATGATGCGAGTTCACTGACCGACGGGCGCGAGGGCCGCTCGAACAGGGCCAGAATCGACAACGGGAAGCCCATCTTCTCGACGAGCGCGCGGATCGCTGGGCCACCGCCGTAGAGCGGGCAATCGAGTTCACCGGCTACATCGGGGATCCGGTCGGTGTCGACCAACGCTGCGGTGGGAACACACCCGGCGCGAAACGCCCGCTCGACGACCAGGTCGCCTTCAGCCAGGAACAGCCCGGCGCCAGCGTCGTCGCGCTTCTGTGCCCGGCTCGCGAGTGCGCGTTCGTTGACCCGGAACTGGCCGAATCGAGGATCGTCGGGCTCGTCGATGATCTCGATGTGCACATCGATGCCGGCCATCAGAAGTGGTAGGGGAACGGTGACCAGTCGGGAGAGCGCTTCTCGAGGAAGCTGTCGCGGCCTTCGGCAGCCTCGTCGGTCCCGTAGGCCAGTCGCGTCGCCTCTCCCGCAAATACCTGCTGGCCGACGAGCCCATCGTCGATGAGGTTGAACGAGTACTTGAGCATCCGTTGAGCGGTGGGGCTCTTGCGGCAGATCTCGCGGCCCCATTCGAGCGCCGTCGCTTCGAGTTCGGCGTGCGGCACCGACTCGTTGACGGCGCCCATGTCCTTCATCTGATCGGCGGTGTATTCGCGGCCCAGGAAGAAGATCTCTCGGGCGAACTTCTGGCCGACTTGGCGCGCGAGGTAGGCGGAGCCGAAGCCGCCATCGAAGCTCGCCACGTCGGCGTCGGTCTGTTTGAAGCGGGCGTGCTCGGTCGAGGCGAGTGTGAGGTCAGCGACGACATGCAGCGAGTGGCCACCACCGGCAGCCCAGCCGGGAACGACGCAGATCACGACTTTCGGCATGAACCGGATGAGCCGTTGGACTTCGAGGATGTGGAGGCGACCGGCGCGGCCTGGCTCGATCGTGTCAGCCGTTTCGGACTGGGCGTACTTGTAGCCATCCTTCCCCCGAATGCGTTGGTCGCCGCCTGAACAGAATGCCCAGCCGCCGTCTTTGGGGGACGGGCCGTTTCCGGTGAGGAGGACACAGCCGACGTCGGTCGACATCCGCGCATGATCGAGCGCCGCGAACAGTTCGTCGACAGTGTGCGGGCGGAATGCGTTACGAATCTCAGGTCGGTCGAAGGCGATGCGCACGACGGCTCCGTCAGGGCCGTCGCCGACCGCACGGTGATAGGTGATGTCGGTGAAGTCGCAGCCCGGCACAGCGGTCCACGCTGCGGGGTCGAAGATCTCGGAGACCGAGTTGTGTGGAACGGAACTGTTCGCCATCGACCCATCTTGCCTGCTGCGCTACCGTCCATCCATGCCACACGTTCAGATCAATGGTCAGAAGATCTACTTCGAAGACACTGGTGGCGACGGCCCGCCGGTGATCTTGGCGCACGGGTTCTTGATGGACCATGAAATGTTCGCGCCACAGGTCGCTGCGCTGAGCGACAGCCACCGGGTGATCACGTGGGACGAGCGCGGGTTCGGGCTGACCGAATTCGATGGGCAACCCTTCTCGTATTGGGACTCGGCGGCCGATTGCATTGGATTGCTCGACCACCTGGGCATCGACCGCGCGGTCGTGGGCGGTATGAGCCAAGGTGGGTTCCTGTCGCTGCGCGTGGCGCTGACCGCCCCCGAGCGTGTGCGGGGTTTGATCCTTCTCGACACTCAGGCCGGCGTTGATGACGAAGAGACCCAGGCCGGCAACGATGCGATGAATCACGTGTGGCTGACCGAAGGCCCAGGGAGCGGCCTG
>JAJCXU010000026.1 GCA_029263275.1 Ilumatobacter sp. | reverse complement strand
GCAGGTCGTCGAGGATCAGCGTCGAGCTGATCGAGCGGCCGACGTCGTAGAGCTTGGTGATGTTGTCCTTGAGGCGCAGGATCTGGCCGCGGCCCTGTTCGCTCTTGAAGTAAATGTGGGCGTTCTCCAGCGCGATCGCTGAGTGCTCGGCCAGGCTCTTGAGCATTTTCAGCTGCGCCTCGCCAAGGACGCTGCCGTTCATAGAGGTGTCGGCGTAGAGGGCGCCGCCCACGCGGAGGAGGTGGTCGTCGACGACGGCCATGCCGAGGACGATGCCGCGCCCACGGAGGACGACGCCGCGCATGCGGAGGACGAGGGCCACGGCGAACCCGCGCACCCCTATGTCGCGGTTCAGAATTCGACCCAGTGGTTCCAGTCCGGCGGCATCGAGTTCAACGCCGGGATCCTCGTCGACGGCCTCGCGGTGATGATGTTGTTCGTCGTCACCACGATCTCGTTGCTGGTTCACGTCTACAGCACCGACTACGTCGACGGCGACAAGCGCTACACGCATTTCTTCGCCTTCCTCAGCCTGTTCACCGCGTCGATGCTCTTCTTCGTGCTGAGCGACAACATCCTCCAGATGATCGTCGGCTGGGAGCTGGTGGGCGTCTGCTCCTTCGTGCTGATCGGCCACTGGTGGGAGGAGAAGCCCAACAGCGACGCCGCGCTGAAGGCATTCCTCACCAACCGCGTCGGCGACGTCGGCCTGTTGGTCGGCGTGATCACGCTGTTCTTCGCGGCGGGCGGCGGCAAGACGTTCGACACGGTCGTGATCAACAACGCGATCGTGCAGGGCGAGGTCGGCCACACCGCGCTCGTGGTTGCCGCAGCCGCCCTCATGGCGGCGGTGATGTCGAAGTCGGGCCAGTTCATCCTCCACACCTGGCTGCCCGACGCCATGGCCGGCCCCACGCCGGTGTCCGCGCTCATCCACGCCGCGACCATGGTCGTGGCGGGCATCTACATGGTCGCCCGGCTCTACCCGGTCTTCTTCGAGGGCATGCAGATCGGTGGTTCGAGCATCAACCTTCTGGCCACGATCGGCGCCATCACGCTCGTCTTCGGCGGCCTGCTGGCTTTCGTGCAGGACGACATCAAGAAGGTGTTGGCGTATTCGACGGTGTCGCAGCTTGGCTACATGATGTTGGGCCTCGGCACGGGCGCCTGGCTGCCCGCCGTCTTCCACGTCTTCACGCACGCCTTCTTCAAGTGCTGCCTGTTCCTTGCCGCTGGCTCGATCAGCCACTCCGGTTCGCACCACTCCTTCGACATGAAGAAGGACATGGGCGGCCTGCGCAAGTTCATGCCGATCACGTTCGGCGCCTGGTGCGTTTCGACACTCGCCCTCACCGGCGTCATCCCGTTTGCCGGGTTCTGGTCGAAGGACGAAATCATCGACAGCGTCGGCAACAACGGCTACACGTTCCTCTTCTGGACCGGCCTCTTCGGTGCGGCGCTCACGGCGATGTACATGACCAGGGCGACGTACCTCACCTTCTTCGGCGAGCCACGAGGCGCAGCCGCGGGTGAACATCACGATGACGGTGGCCACGACGAGTACCGGACCGAATTCCGTGAGGAGATCATCCACGGTGCCGACCTGGTCGGCACCGCACCGAAGTCACTCAGCGCTGCGGCCCACGTCGACACGCACGATGGCGATCACGATGATCACGGCGACCACGATGATCATCACGACGATCATGGCCCGCACGAGTCCGGCAAGCTGATCCTCGTCCCGATCGTGATCCTCGCGTTCCTCGCTTTGACCGCCGGTTTCGCCAACCCGACACCGCTCACCAATGGTGCGCTCGGGATCGACCTCGGCGAGGGCGTCGAGCTGGTCAAGAAGTACGTCGAGCCTCGACCCGAGGCCGTGTCGCTCGATCAGACCGCTGGCCATGCCGGCGAGAGCCTCCAGCTGCTGGTCCCGGCAGTCGAAGACGAAGGCCACGCCGAAGAAGGTGGCGAAGCGGGCGGCCACTCCGAAGGCTGCGGCATCACCGACCCCGAGCCCGGGACGGTCTGCTACTTCCCCGCAGTCACCCATGCCACGCCCGAACTCGGCAAGATCCTGCTGTCGCTGGTGGTTGTCGCACTCGGCTACGCCGCCGCCATCAGCTTCTGCATTGCGTTCTACAAGAAGAAGCATCCGAAGCTCGTGGGTCTGACCCAGCGCTCGAGGATTGCTCGCGGTGGCTACCTTTTCCTGAAGAACAAGTACTACCTCGATGTGCTCTACCAGAACGTCTTCGTCTACTTCGTGTCTCGTCCGCTGGCGAAGGCGACGTACTGGTTCAACCAGAACGTCATCGACGGTGCTGTCGACGGCGTTGGCGCCGGTGGCAAGGCCGCTGGCAACTGGGTCTACAACAACATTGACCAGAAGATCGTCGACGGGGCGGTCAACGCTTCAGGCACGATCGCTTCGGAAACCGGTCACGGTCTGCAACCTGTGCAGTCCGGCAAGGTCAACCAGTACGGCGCACTGCTCTTCGGTGCGGCAACTGTTGGCGCCATCGTCCTCGTCATCCTCAACGTGAGCTGAAAGAACAACGATCAATGGATTTTGACAACAACTTCATCCTGACGCTCGGCACCTTCCTGCCGCTCGTCGGCGTGCTCGTCATGATGTTCTGGCCCAAGGACGACGAGTCCGGCGTCAAGAGCATCGGCATCATCACCGCCGGCGCCACGCTCGTGGTCGGCATCGTCACGCTCGTGCTGTTCGACTACAGCCATCCTGATGGTGGTGGAACCTTGCAGTTCGCCGTCGACGCAGAGTGGATTCCCGTCATCAAGTCCGGGTACACCATCGGCCTTGACGGCATCAGCTTGCCGCTCTACTTCTTGTCGATGTGCGTCACGTTCCTCGTGATGATCTACTCCTGGGACAACATGCCTGACGCGGGCAACCCGAAGGCGTTCTACATCTTGATGCTCGTGCTGCAGACCGGCATGGCCGGCACGTTCATCGCTCAGGACCTGATCCTCTTCTTCGTCTTCTTCGAAGTCGTGCTCCTGCCGATGTATTTCATGATCGGCGTGTGGGGCGGCGAGCAGCGCAAGTACGCGTCGCTCAAGTTCTTCCTCTACACGATGTTCGGTTCGGCGTTCATGCTCGTCGCGTTCCTCGCCCTGTTCTTCCAGACTGGCGCGGAGAGCTTCGGGTTCGCTCACCTCATCGATCTCGGTGCTGGCGTCGACCGCGACGTCCAGATCTGGATCTTCGCTGGCATGTTCCTCGGCTTCGCCGTCAAGGTGCCGATGTTCCCGTTCCACACGTGGCTGCCTGACGCACACACGCAGGCGCCCACGCAGGGTTCGGTCATCCTGGCTGCCATCCTGCTGAAGCTCGGCACGTACGGCTTCGTCCGCATCGCCATCCCGATGCTGCCCGAAGGCGCAAAGGCCTGGGCTCCGGCCATCGGCATCCTCGCCGTCATCGGCATCATCTACGGCTCGCTCGGTTGCCTCGCGCAGACCGACATGAAGCGACTCATCGCGTTCTCGTCCGTCGCCCACATGGGCTTCGTCATGCTTGGCATCTCCACGCTCACCACG
>JAJCXU010000025.1 GCA_029263275.1 Ilumatobacter sp. | reverse complement strand
CGCGTGGCGATCACGATTTGGACGTGACCCGGGCAGAGGTCGATGAGTCGTTCGACGCCGTCGTGGATCGCCGTGTTGTCGATGACGTGGTAGTCGTCGATCACGATCACCAACCGGTTCGAGCCCTCGGCCAGCGCATTGACCAGCGCCGCGACGACCGAGTCGGGCGACCCTCCGGTCGAGACGATGGCCGGCTCCACCATGCCCCTCACGCCCGGTCGAGCACCGTCGACCGCCCCGACAAGGTACGACCAGAACCTGACCGGATCGGCATCGCTGGCTTCCATCTGGACCCAGACCAGATCGTCGTCGCGATCGGCCAGGGTTCCTGCGAGGAGCGTCGACTTGCCCGACCCAGCCGGGGCACTGACGAGCACGAGCCGGTGACGTTCGGCGACCGCTCTGTCCAGCAGTGCGTCCAGGCGGTCGCGCCGAACCAGACCGACCGGCACCGTCGGCACCTGCAATTTCGTGGCGATCAACTCGCCTGCACCCTGTCCGACCATCACCGTCGAATCTAGCGACGCCGCTCGGATACGAGTCGGGAACGAATCACCCGGGTGAGGCGGCCGGGTGAGCGATGACGACTCACCCCGTTCAACGGGATCATGATCCCATGACCGAACGAACGGGACCCACCCGCTACGAGATCGAGCTCGGTGGCCACGCCTCCGAACGCGTCCTCCGGCCGGTCATCGACGAGTTCACCGTGGAGTTGACCGAGGCGGGCACGACCCGCCTGGTCGGCGACGTCCGCGACTCGTCGCACCTCAACGGGATCCTGGCTCACTTCACCTCGCTCAACATCGAGGTGGTCGCGCTGCGCCGACTCGGCCAGCACACCAGTGCCCCATCTCCTCATGTAGGGCGGCGGTCGGTCGGCTGAGCAGCCGGCCAGCCCACGTCTCGAGGCCTCACGCTCCTCGTGAGCACCTGTCTCACACCAACCAAACCAAATGAAAGGCAATCATGACTAAGACCATCAACAACCAAACGAACGAGAGGATCGTCCCGTCTCGAGCAGGCGCTATCGGCGGCCTCATTGCCGCTGCAACCTGGATCTTTGGCATTGCGCTGTTCGTCACGAGCTTGAGTGACTACACCGAAGGTGATGCCACGGTTGCGGAATCCGTCGACTTCCTGGTCTCGCACCAGAGCACACTCTTCGCTTGGTACTTCGTCATCTTCCTGGTGTTCGGGGTTGCGATCATCCCGTTGGCACGGAGCCTCCGTGAGCGTCTCGTCGACGTCAGCCCGGAACTCGCCGACATCGGCGCAGTGTTCGCCTACATCTGGGCGGGCCTGATGTTCGCCACTGGCATGACCTCGAACATCGGCATCGCCGCAGTGGCTGATCTCGACGAAACCGACCCGGCAGCAGCCGAAGCTCTGTGGTCGGCCATCTCCACTGTCACCGACGGCCTTGGTGGCGGGAACGAACTGGTCGGTGGGACGTGGATTCTGCTGGTGAGTCTTGCTGCCTGGGGTACCAAGCGGCTCCCGACGGGGCTGAACGTGCTGGGAATCATCAGCGCATCCGCCGGGCTCATCACGCTGATTCCGGGCCTGTCTGACGTCGGCATGATCTTTGGTCTCGGATCCATCCCCTGGTTCGCCTGGACCGGCATCGTCCTGCTCCGCAACCCAACGGCTACCGCGCCCGTTGCGGAGGTGGCCCGATGATCACCGTCGAGAACCTCACCAAGACCTACGGCAACCGCCGCGCCGTCGACAACCTGTCCTTCGAGGTCCAACCCGGCCGGGTCACGGGCTTCGTCGGCCCGAACGGTGCCGGGAAGTCGACGGCGATGCGCATGATGGTCGGCCTCAACCGACCCGACGCCGGCAAGATCCGATACGGCGGTGTCGAGTACACCGACCTGTCGCATCCAGCCCGACTTGTCGGCTCCGTACTCGACGCCCGAGTCATGCACCCCGGGCGCAGCGCCCGCAACCACCTCCGGGCAATGGCCGCAGTGGCCGGGATCCCCGCAACACGGGTCGAAACGGTCCTCCACGCCGTCGGCCTCGAAACGGCAGCAACGCAGCGAGCAGGCGGATTCTCGCTCGGGATGCGCCAACGCCTGGCTCTTGCAGGCGCACTTCTCGGCGACCCCGAGGTCCTGCTCCTCGACGAACCCGCCAACGGGCTCGACCCTGACGGCATCCGCTGGCTGCGCACCTATCTCCGCAACTTCGCCGACCGCGGCGGCACCGTCTTCGTGTCGAGCCACCTCATCAGCGAACTCGCCATGTTCGCCGACGACCTCGTGGTCATCGGAGGCGGAAAGCTCCTCGCCGCCCAGCCACTCCACGACATCACCGCACTCAACGACGTACACGTCGTCGTCGAGACCCCTGAACCTGCGGAGCTCATCACACTGCTCTCCGCCGATAGCGCTGCTGTGGAAACCGTCGGCCGCCACCTGATGATCCGCGGGACCACAAGGGCGCGCGTCTCGCAGCTGGCATTCGACAACCGGATCCAGCTGACCGAGCTGACCGAGACGGCCAAGTCGCTCGAAGACACCCTGCTCGACATGACCAACGCGTCCGCCGAATTCGCAGCCGCCTGAACACAACACAATTCCGAACGATCGACGCAAGGAACCAACCAATGACCACCATCACGCACCAACCCACCGACCAGATGCCAGCCGCCGATCAACCGGCGGCACGGACACAGAACGACACGCTCAAGGCGTTGCCCACGACACTCAAGAGCGAATGGATCAAGCTCTCGACCATCCGATCGAACACGGCCATCCTCGCCCTGACCATCGCACTCAACGGCTTGGTGTCGTGGGCCATCGCCAACTTCGTCACCGACGAAGGGGAACTGTTCGTCGACAAGGTCTTCGCCTTCTCGACCCTGTTCACCGCAGTATTCGCCGCCGTCGCAGGCATCTTGATCTTCAGCTCCGAGGCACAACACGGCACACTGGCTCCAACACTGACTGCGCAACCTGCTCGGCTCGCCATCGCAACCGCCAAGACCATCACTGCCGCAGCGTTCGGTGCCGTACTCGGAGCAGCCGGCCTCGCCGCCGGGCTCGCCGGCGCATCAGCTTCCGACATCGAAACCGGCGACACCTCGAGCATCCTCGGTACCAGTCTCTGGGCCGTCCTCTTCGTGTCGCTGGCATGCGTGCTCGGTCTCGGAATCGGCATGATCGCCCGCCACAGCACCGCTGCCATCTCCGGACTCCTCGTCTGGTGGCTCGTCGTCGAGAGCCTGCTCAACGCATTCCTCGATCAACGACTCTCCCGCCTCCTACCGTTCGTCGCCGGCAACGGACTGCTCCCACTCGACGACCCCGCCGCCAGCACCGAAACGCTCAGCGCCACGCTCTCCAACGCCGAGAACGCCCTCGTCTTCGGCGGCTACGCGACCCTTGCGCTCGCCGTCGGAACCGTGCTGCTCTGCCGACGAGACAACAACTAGTGCACCGACGCACTACCAGTGGTCGGCCCCCAGCCGGACGGGCCGTCGGCACCACGGAGCAAAGCGACCGTGGACGAGCAAGCGAACGACGCTGGGACAATCTCAACACATCCGGCGTCTGCCCGTGCAGCTCAGAATGTTCACGAGCGATCATCTCGAAACCGCCCATAGCCGGCAAACCCTCGCACTGCGTGCCCGCTCAGAACGAGCGTCACGCACCCGGCGATAGGGGACGCGTTTAGTAGCGCGGTTCGTGCCGGCTAGGAGCGTGGGAGGTCGCTCGTTCTGATCAGCAATCGACGAGCGAATGTGTGCGGGCAGTCGTCGAGCCTGAAGCGCGCGAGACTGGAATGCGCACGAGAAAGGTCAATCCGATGGCACAACCTGATCGAGACAACCCCGACGGCGACGACAGCACGTCAGGCTGGAAGGAGTTCGTACGGAACCCGGTTGCGACCACGCCGACCGAGCGGACGAGCCCCGAACCTGAAGACCTCGCTGAGGAGCAGGCTCGATATTCCGAGCAGTTTGGTCGAAAGCAGGAGTCTGACGAAACAGACGAGCAGGAGTCGCAGTAGATAGCGATCAGAAGTGCCGACCCGATCGCCGTGTTCGAGATGCTCGGGAGGTCTGACGAAAAGGACTTCCGGAGATTCGTCGGCTACTACCATTGCAGCCGGTGGACCATGGAACGGGCGAGCGTGAGCACGACGACGTTGGCGATGCGATTCGTGCCGCGGCATTGCCGTTCATTCAGTCTGCGTTGCCAGTTCTCGCCGAACAGCATCTCTACCCGCGACCGAAATCAAGCCCGTTCATCCGAATCGGTACGGACTACTTCGGAAACGATCCAGTTCTCCCTGGGTTCGTTGAGCTTGCTGCGGCGGTAAAGAGGGCGCACCCGCGGTTCTCGGATGAGACGTCGCTCATGGAGCGTGACTTCGCGGACTCGTATGTGTACTCGTTCCTCGAAGCATGCGTTTCTCGCCTGACAGCGTCGGCGAACCCGTCGGAGGTGAACGCACCCGGCGTCGCCCGAAGCATCGACGAGCTCGTCGCTCGGGTCACTCAAGTCCAGTGCGAAATCGTCTGTTGCCGAGTGGTCTCGCATGTCACGACCGTGGACCGCTTACCTCATCGCGTCGGCGATGTCGAGGTGGTGCCATTGGTGGCCGAGCCGGCGGGACACCGTCACGAGGTGCTTGGCACGATCCGGTCGGCGATCGACGGTGCCGGCGAGGTGTCGCGTGACCTGCTGTCGGATGCGCCGTGGGGGCCTCCAGAGTCGGTGCTCATCGTCCGGGCCAATGCTTCCGACCCATTCGAGCACTCCAAACAACTCACGCGGACTCTGAACGAGTTTCTGCTGATGAGCCGACTTCTCCGTGGGACTACGGCTCAATCTGCGTACGAAGTGCAGGGCGAGATGACCAGAGTGTGCAAGTTCCGACCTCAGTACACCCCATTCAGGGGGCAGGTCGGCTTGATGTCGAACACCCAGATGGTGCGCCGCGACCTTGTGCTGTCTCGGGATGACGACACACCACTCAGGGCGTTGCGAGAACTCGTTGGAGACGCCCTCGTGGAACGGCCCGGGATGGTCATCGACCCGCTCGCCCTCGCCGTGTACAGGTACAACACGTCGCCGTATTCCCAGTCTTACTGGGACCAGGTCATCGAACTCGCCACGGCACTGGAGGCAGCGATGGCGGGCAAGACCAAGACGGACGTGGTCCTCCGGCTCAGGACTCGCTGCGCCGCCCTGCTCGCCACCGAGCGCGACCCGGCAGCCGCGATCTTCGATGACATCGGCAAGTTGTACGACCTCCGGTCGCGGATCATTCATGGTGGCGAGACCAAGACGGACAAGGTTACGGCGATGCTTACATCCATCTCGACCACGCCCAAGGATGCGCCGTGGGGTGAAACCTTCGGATATGCCGTGGATCGGCTGCGCGACTTGGTCCGTCGAAGTGTCCTGGCCCGCATCTGCCTTGCTCGGGGCGGGGAGCAGTTGTGGCCCTTGAACGCCAACGATGCGGACATCGACCGGGCGCTCTGCGACGATGCAACCCGCGCGGCTTGGCGGGCGGCGTGGCACGGCTTGCTCGACGGCATCGGAGCGCACGAGGCGTGGGATCGAGTGAGTAGCGCAAGAAGCACGCTGGGTTCTTTCTCTGAGCCGCTCGCCTGACTGCGCGCATTTCGACCCCACCGGGTTCCGTCATCGAGGCCAACCCGGCTCACGTTGCCGGAGGCGACGCTCGAACCGATCCGGCTTGAATCGCTCGGCTGAATAGTTCGAACGGCGGACGACGACCTCCGCCGTGGGGACCGCGACGACGGAATGGAACCGCTCGTGCTCGGCGATCACTGGGTCGTTCGAGCATCCTCCGAATGGAGAGCAGACTTGTCCGACGCTTGGGTCCGCCGACGTCTGCAGCGTCCGCCCCGCTGATGTGCCCGATACTCGCGTCATCGCAACGATTCTGACCGCCCGCGATTCGGCATGATGCGGGAAGCCGTCTGTCCCGAACGCGCGGGACGAGGCGTGTGATCGCGTCCCTGACGTGCCGCTCGGCCATGATCACTGAACCGGCGTTTGAGGACACTTCGAGATGCGCCAATCTCGTGCGATTTCGCGTGGTGACTGTGAGCGCTTGGTGTTGCGGAGCTCCACGCGAAGTCTATGGACAAGCCGCATGTGCCCGCATTGCACGACCAACGAAGCGAACGTGAACGGCGGTGCGGGGGCGCATCCATCGGTGGCCGTCAGGTCTGGCAGTCTCTTGGAGTGTGTTCCAATGTCGACGAAATGGTCCAGGAGCTTGAAGACGGCGACGCTCACAGCTTCGGGGACTGGCCACCGTCCCACCTCGAAGTAGGACCGACAGGGGTCTACACAATTTGGAGAGGTGCAGACTTTCTGTACGCCGGAATGAGCTACGTACATCGCAGCGACACGGCGAATCAACAGGCGAAAGGGGTGTTCGGTCGCCTTGGCTCCCACGCGGGTGGACGGCGTTCGGGTGATCAGTTCTGCATCTACATCTGCGACAGATTCGTGGTCCCCACGTTGAGCCCCAAGGACATGGCAGAGCTTGCGGAAGGCGCTCGCATCCTCGACGCGCGCACCCGTGCATTCATCCGGCAACACCTTCGCTACCGAGTCGCTGTGACCTCAAGCGGTAACGAGGCTCGCGCTCTTGAGTCTCTCGTACGGAGAGACGGCCTTCCGCGAGCAGGTCGACCCGCAATCAACCCCTGATCGCCGTTCCAAGCCGGCGGTAGGTGTCGTTTCCTTCTCGTGGGCACGGCCGATCGACGGCGTGAGAGAGTGACTGATGTGGGCGGCGTGACTTCGACTTTTTCCCAGGTGTTGTCAGACGACGCCGTCTATGAGTATCGGGCTGACCGGTGGTGGGCAGAGGGCCCACGACTGGCGTTCGTGGGCTGCAACCCGAGCCTGATCACCTGGCAGGCCGGCGCCCGCCTGGATCCGACCAGTGCGAACTGCGAGGCGATCGCCCGGCGCGACGGCTACGCAGGGGTGACCATGCTGAACCTTTGGGCGCTACGGGGCACAGACCCGCGTGAGCTGCGCGATCACCCCGACCCGATCGGCCCCGGATGGGCTGAGGCATTTGACGAGGCGGTGAGCGACGTGAGCTTCGTGGTTGGCGCATGGGGGACCGCCCCATCCGGCGCCGGCACGCGGGTCGCCCGGCTCCGAATCGCTGACGTCGTCGGCCGCCTCGTCGCGCTCGGGCTAGAGGTGCGCTGCGTGGGCCAGACGGCGGACGGCGAACCGCGCCATCTGTCGTTGCGAGGTGTGTCGAGGGACGCCCTGCCAGCACTGCAACCGTTCGTGCGTCGCACGACGGGGGCGTAGCCGTGCGGTGCCGAAGCGACCGCGGCCTCTGGGTCCTCGCCGCCGGGCAAGACGGCTGTCTGAGGACACGGCCAGAGAATGAGCGGCGAAAGTATCGATGAAGGGCACACCTATAGTGCCGATCGATAGCACGCCCCGATGCAGGATCGGCCCACTCGGCTACGGCCCAACTCTCGCGTCACGCAGCTGCACTACCGATCCGGCGTTCGGGGACAGCGTGACCTGCAGCTACTGCGAGCGGTGGCGAACCCTCCAGCACAGCGGAGCCATCACCATTTCGAGTGCCTCCGGCGATGCCACGGATGTGTGGAGGTAGAGCTCACCGAACGTGCAATCGAAGTGAACAAACGTGTTCGTCGTAGACCGTTCCGTGATCGTATTGAAAAGGGCCGCCATCGCCATTCCGCTGATCGCGGCATCAACCCCGAAACCGCCTCCGACCACGCCGGCATTCGACGTCACCTCACCGGGCCCGTAGACGGCCACGGCCAGGAAGTCCTCAACGGCGATACTCATGACGTGTTGCGCGCCTTTCGTCGTGAGGCACATGTTCAAGCCGTCAAAGTCGATAGCGACAGCGTCGCCGATCGCCATCGGGAAGGCTCCGAAACCACCGAGCACGGTGGCGGACTCGATCACGAACGACGTGAGCTCGTCAATTCGGGCGGGCGCGCCTGGCGCGCCTCGTTCGGTCTCGCTTCGGTCGGGAATTGGCTTTGGTTGCGCCTGAAGCTCTGAGATCAATTGAGCTCGAGTCTTCTTCTCCATACGGACGACGACCGTACCGTTCTGGATAGGAGAAAGGGGAGTCGCTGCAGCCGGCAGCATGCGTCGCTCCATTGCAGGGATGGCCTCGCAGCTCGCGGCCCAACGTAATGCTCACGACGACCCCGTCACCTCTTACCGCGGATCTGGCGTTCTCTGACGCGGTGCTCGGCCATGGTCACTCAGCGGCGTTGCGGGACGCCTTGACCTGCGTGATCGAATAGGCATTGCCGGGCACTTTCTCGATCAATAGCGCCTGCAACCGGCCAAAGGGCTGAAGCAGCGCTCACGGTCACCCTATTGTTGGTGCATGAACGCGTACGACACCCACATCAGACGATTGGCAACAGACGATTCCTACGCGAACGGATTTGACTACGGCAAGACTGGCGGCTCCGCCGACGCGAACCCCTGGGCACTGGGGGATGAGCACGGGACTGCCTGGTCTGCAGGCTGGCGGACGGGAAGCACATTTCACGGGTTGGCAGCGACAAGTCCGGATGTCGAGGCTGCGCTCCGCGCAGCGATGGATGCTGGCGACATCGATTGAGGGCGAGATTCCCGGACGAGACAGGCGGGCGGCGGTTTGCGCACTGGCGATCGCGGGACGCCCTCGAACCGGCATTTCCGCGGGCGGCATCTACTCCCGAATGTACGTCCGTCAGTCGGTGATATGCGACAGGTTCGGCCCCGCAGGACGTGCATCTACGAGCGCTCGCGAGTCCGTGTTGCCTACGGCGTTCTGATCTTTCGATCAAGAATCTCGGTCAGGACAGCCAACGATGTCCCTATGGCGTGAACTCCACAGTTGATTCATCTATCCACCGGGCAAGGACGCTTAGAGCCGAAAGGTACTCGAGTGCGACTTGTTCCTCGATGTCAGTTGGGTCCTCGTGGTTGAACGGATTTCGAACACCGGCGAAGATGCCCTCGGCTAGCGCCATTGCGCCGCGCTGGACCGACTTGTAAGTATCGCTGCCGTCTGCCGTCATCCGGCGGAGCCGAGGCTTTCCGGACTGTGGTGGGTCGGTGCTGAACGCTTCCTGGAACAGCTTTGTCTCGCTCACGTCACGTCGTCCGAGCTTGTTTTGAGCCTCAGCGTTGACCTTCTTGGCAGCATCTTCAACGGCCGAGCGATGGTGGCCCGACTGCCACAACGACTTGGCGCCACTCCAAACCCACGGATGAAGATCTGCTGCCGAAATCTGCGGTGCTCCATCTCCCAGGTTCTGGTTCAGCTCTTCTGCTCGAAGCAGACTTTCCCGTGCCCGCACCGATGCCTCGCGATGAACGGCCCACTTCTTACGGTCAGCGTCGACCCTGAGGTCTCTCCATCCTGGGATGGTGTCGTCCAGGATTTTCTCGACCACCTGGGCTCGCTTCACGACCTCGATTTCTGGCTCCTCCGTCTTGTACGAGTGGAAACCGATCGAGTTGGGCGGCGACGGAACCAGAGTGAGCGTTGTGGCCCGAATGAAGTCATCAAGTTCGGAAACCGCCCATTCAACGTTAATGCCACTCATATGCCCCTCCGACCAACAGTCTCCCTGTGGGTGAGTCACGATAGCGACCGGGAAAGGCCGACCTGGTACCTCTGCTCACGCGTCCAAGCCGTAACACGCGGGCTCAAGAATTTTGCGGCGAGCTGCTTGACAGCTCACAGATCCGGTCTTTTGGCGAGAGGCTTGTGCTCCTGGATGTGCGTTACTGAGCCGGCGGTAGGTGACAGTGCCCGCGCCTACGTGGAGCCGAGTATTCGGCATCGCGATTCGGTTAGTTCATGGTCGAGGGGCGGTGCCACCCGCCGTCGTCGACGCGGGCGTTCATGTTGGGTGGCCATCCGGGCTGCGGGATCGAGCCCTTAATGCCTGCGACCCGCTGCCCTCGGTCCGTGGTCCGTACGAACACTCGGAGGGCCTGGATAGGGCGCGATGCCTCGACGGCGTAGCTATCGGTCGCTCCATGGTCATCGACGAACACAACTTGCTCGAGGTCCGGCCCGACTGGCACGACCTCGTTGTAG
>JAJCXU010000024.1 GCA_029263275.1 Ilumatobacter sp. | reverse complement strand
CTGCGAGGATCACATCCGGCTCGGCTTGGGTGATGAGCACACGACGGTACGCAGCGACCGGCAGCGGGTACCCGTCGGCAGCAGCGTCCTCCGCCGACTCGTACCCGTTCGCTGTCGCTGCGAACTCGTCGATGGCAGAGGCGGAGGCGAGCAAGCTCGTCTTCCGGTTGCCCGCGGCGGGGAAGGCGGCGATTCTGTCGACCACGCGATATTGGAAGGCGCGGGTGAGTCCGAAGGCGCCGGCATCAGGTGCCGGCTCGCCCGACACGGCCACCATCGGTATCGACTCGAGTCCGCCGTCCTGTATCTGACCCATCACGTCGTTGATGTCCGCGCCGAACTGTGCGGGCCATGTCACGGCTTCCACGAATGTGGCCGGATCGATCGCGATGATGCGGGTGGGTACGGAGCCCGGCGTCAGCGTCGTGTCCGACATACGGACGACGGTGGTTGGGGCCGGCGCGACGAAGTCGGGTGGGAGGTCGTCGACGAGGGTCACGGACGTAGCTCCACCGATCTCGGTGGCGAGCTTCACGTCAACGGTTCGTTCGAGCGTTGCCGTCAGTGCGGCTGCGAAGACGAGCAACCCGATGCCCAGTCCGAGTGCGCCCGCGGCGAGTCGGACTCCGGTCGATCCGCGAGCCAGACGCCGAACAGCGAGAAAGACGACGGTTGGCAATCGGCTCGCGGGAGAGGCGACACGTCGCATCGCCCAGCCGATGCCCATCAGGCCGAGCCACACTGCCAGGAGGATCGCGAGCACGGGCAGGGCCACCACGACGAGGTCGAGGTTGTTGTCTGTCGCCGATGTCCGTCCGACTTGCACCCAGGCTGAGACGGTCAGGACGACGAGCACCGCGAAACCGGCTCGCCGCAACGATGACTGGCTCGCTCGGTCGACGGCACGCAGCGTGCGGGCGCCGAGGACGGCTGCGGTGACGACGGCCGAGGCCAACGAAGCAACGCCGACCAGGAGCAGGGGCGGCCAGCGCAGCGCGCCGAACTCCATCCGATCGGCTGGGCCGAACCACTGCGGGCCGAACACCGCCCCGACGACGCCAACGAGCCCGCCGATGACGAACGGAAGAGCCAGCTGGCCGACGACGCGGCCACCGATCCCGAGCGTTCCCCGGCCTTCACCAGCGAGCAGCTGGAACTCGGTCCGTCGACGCTCGACGAAGAAGGCACCGACGGCGACCGCGGCAGCAAGACCGACGACACCGCCGAGTCCGCGGGCGGCAGCGAGCGGTGCGTCCAACCGGTTTGCCGCAGTTCGGGCAGATCGTGCAGTGTCAGGGAAGTCGGTGGTCAAGACGGGGCGACGACCAGCCGTCGTGGTGATGTCGGCCATCGCGGCGCCCAATCCACCAGTGCCGACGAGGTCGGCCTCGAGCTGTCGAAAGCGCAAGGCGAGCGCTCCCAGCTCATCGAATGTGTCGGGAATCGACGTCAGCGGCGCTCGCCAGCGGATCGCTCCGGACAGGCCGCTGCGCAAGAGCGTCGACTCGTCCACGATGAAGAGTTCACGGTTCGGCCCACCGAAGGCGGAGATGAACCGGGGCAGGATTTCAGGAGGCACCGTCGACCAGAAGGGATCGATCTCGTGTCCGGGCTCGCTCGACCAGAGCGGCTCATACAGACCGACCACACGAAACGCGGAATTGGCGCCACCACCCTGCACGAAGTCGTTCCACTCCTCGTCGACGATCGCCCCAGCCTCGAACGCGATGTCGTCACCGAGCGCGATGTCGTGGCGCTCCGCAAACCAGGTCGTGATCCAGATGCCGTCGGATGTGTCGGGCAGCTCGTCGACGACGTCGACGGCGCCGAGTGCCCCGTCGGTGGCGAACAGTTCAGCGCTTGGCCCCACGGTCCGTAGCGGCGGCGGGCCGAGTGTGACCAAGCCGGGGAACGTATACGTCGAACGAAGAGGTGGAGCCAGCGGTGCGATTGCCGAGAACGCCGACACGATCTCATCGTCGGCGGTCGCGGCCGACTCGGGCGCGAACTTGGACTCGACGAGAACATCGACACCGTTGCGCTCGAACGACACCTCGGCGACCGCTCGCGCCGCGACATCGTCCTTGCTCGCGGAGCGCCACACGTCTGCGGACCCAACGAGGAACACGGGTGCCGCAGCAGCGCCAACAATCGCCGCAACGAGAGCTGGCTCTCTCCACGGTGAGCCAACCCACCGCCACCACGAGCTCCGGAGTCCCACAACCGCGCACCATACTCGCCGAGGCCATCTTGCCAAGCAGGATCCCCGCCTGCGGGCCGGTGGCAGTATGTGCTGGTGAACGACGGCGTGTGGGAGTTCGAGACCGATCGACTCAGCGTTGGCCCTTGGCACGCGGTCGCAGATCGGCTCGACATCGACCTTGCCCGCGTGGTTGCTGAGATGCTCACCGTTCGGACGACGGTGGCCCTGCCAGAGTCGTGGCGAGGCGACCACTCCGTTGAGACTGCCTGGGGTTGGATCGCGGACCGAGACGCGGACTCCTCGATGCTGCTCGTTGCCGAGTCCACGTCACACCATCCGGTCGGCCTCCTCGTACTTGCTGAGGTTCCGCTATCCAGCTCAGGTGTAGATCTTCGGATCGGCTATCTCTTCGCCGAGAGCGGGTGGGGGCAGGGGCTGGCGAGCGAGCTGGTGTCGGGCTTGATCGAGTGGGCCCGAGCACAGCCAGCGATCCGCACGCTGACGGGCGGCGCCGACCCTGCAAACCGAGCGTCGGTACGCGTCCTCGAAAAGTGCGGCTTCAGCCTGATCGACGACCCGGATCCCGGCGTGGTGGTGTACCAGTTCGAGCTGAGCGATTCCCGGAGTGGAGCTCAGGACAATTGAACCCAGGGCTTCATTCCGGAGAGTGGAGCTCAGGACAATTGAACCCAGGGCTTCATTCCGGAGAGTGGAGCTAAGGGGAATTGAACCCCTGACCTCGTCATTGCGAACGACGCGCTCTACCAACTGAGCTATAGCCCCGGAACTATTGAAACGAAGTGTACCGCTCCGTGTGGTCGATCAACCGGGCGAACTCGGTCGCCAGATCGACGTCAGCGCTGTTCGAGCCAGCCGTCGTTCCAGCCGACCTGCTCGCGTTCACGCAGCTGCGCGAGCACGTAGACGTAACCACAGGTGGCGATGAACGAGAGACCGAATGCCCACAACATCGCAACCGAGTCGGTCGTTGCGGCAAGGAACATCGTGCACGCGGAGGTGACCACGAGGATGAACAACACGTTGGTACGACGACGACGGACCAGCGCCGTGGGGTCGACCGCTTGGGCCTGCTGCGGGCGACGTTGCGCACCGGTGCGGTCAGGTTGACGCCGCTGCGGCTGTCCAGCCTGTCGTTGCTGCGGGCCACGCCGAGCTTGCGGGTCGGACGGACGACGGCGAACACCGTCTTGTTGCGGACGGCGCTGGCCACCTGTCGGGTCGCCGTGCGAGCGCATGCGGGCGCCCTCGGTCGAGCGGTCACGAACTGCTGTGCCACCACTGCGCAGCGAGCCTTGTCGGGCCGTTGCCGGGCGGGTCGGGGCGTGTCGCACCGGTGCCTGTCGCGTCGGCGCTGGCTGGCCCGGACGACCAGCAGCTGCTTGGCGCTGCAAGGGTGACGAGGACTGAGCGAGCGGACGGCCCATGGCGCCACGGACGGATCCGCGAGGTGGTGTCGCCGTGCTCTGCAACCGATTGAGCTGGCGACGGAAGTCAGTCACCGACGAATTCGGTCGGTTGTCGACCCGCGAACGGAGCATCGGCGGAATGAGCACAGCCGCCCATGCGGCGGCGACGACGAGGAGTACGAGTTTTGCCATGGTGAAGAAAATGAGTCCTGTTCAGTCAGCGAGGATCGGAACACATCCGACACTCCCCAACGAGTGTGACGATTCTACGACATTTGTAACGGTCCGGACAACAACGGGCGTGTTGCCCGTCACACAATCGTTGCACACGATGTACCTCAATGCGCGGACGGTCAGACCAACAACGTGGCGCGATCAGGCTTCTGACGTCCGCCGGTACGTGCCAGAACGGCCGCCCGTCTTCTCCCAGAGGGCCAGATCGGTGATGGCCATTCCTCGATCCGCCGACTTGCACATGTCGTAGATCGTCAGCGCAGCAACGCTGCACGCATGCAGGGCTTCCATCTCCACGCCGGTCCGCTCGACGCAATCGACGTGGGCCTCGACCGCAACATGATCGTCGCCAACTTCGAAGCTGATCGACACGCTCGCAATCATCAACGGGTGACACAGCGGAATCGTGTCCGATGTGCGCTTGGCCGCCATGATCCCAGCCACTCGCGCCACCGAGAGGACGTCGCCCTTTTTCACTTCGCGATTCACAATCGCCGAGCTGGTTTCGGGCTGCATCGTCACCTTGCAGCGCGCTACCGCGCGTCGGTGAGTGGGTTCCTTGGGTGAGACGTCGACCATTCGGGCATGGCCCGATGCGTCGAGATGGGTGAATTCGAGGTCGCTCATCGACCGCGACCGTACTCGCAACACGGCGCAGCCTTGCCACCGCCCGACAACGTCGCCACCCGGTCTCACCGCCGCCTGCCAGCGCTGCTCTGTACCGTGTCGGCCATGACGACTCCGGCGCCGCTCCCCTACGACGCGATCGAACACATCCGCCTCGACGGCACCGAATTCATCCGCCTCGTGAGCGACGCCGATCCAACACTCTCGGTTCCGACGTGCCCCGGCTGGGACCTCGGCGACCTCGCATTCCATGTTGCCCGCGCATGGAACTTCTGGGCGGGCGTCGTGTCGATGGGCCTCACGGACCGCACCGGCATCCGCGAGGTCCCCGAACTGGAACGGCCAAGCGACCACGCGGGCGTCGTTGATGTGCTGTTCGACGCCCATGTTCGTCTCTGCGATGCCCTACACACCGCCGACCCCACCGCCAAGGTATGGACCTGGACCGGCTCCGCACAGCCCGTTGCCTGGGTGCTCCGCCGGATGACCCACGAGACGATGGTGCACCTGTGGGATGCGGGTCAGGCGATCGGCCTCGACTTCGAGTTCGCACCCGAGGTCTCCGCCGACGGCATCGACGAGTGGCTCACCTGGTTCGCCGCAGAAGAACGCGCCGAGGGCGAGATGAAGGTCGGCGGCACGGTCCACCTCCATTGCACCGACCCCGAACTCCCCGATGGCACCGGCGAGTGGTTCATCTCGGCAATGAAGGAGCCCAAGGCCACCTTCACCCGTGAGCACCGCAAGGGCGACGCCGCCATCCGCGGCACGGCCCAAGACATCCTGATGTGGCTCTGGCGCCGAGGAGACGACGTCGAAGTCATCGGCGACGAAGTCGTCGCAAGAAGGTTCAAAGCCTTCACCGACCTGACATAAGCCGCAGCACTGCAGCCCGGAGGCTTTCAGCCTCCGAGTTGGCTCATCGACTTCGACGGTCGCGTGAAGTTGACCTGGTTGATCTGATGACCAGCCCACTTCGTTGCAACAGCTGCTTCGATTCGAGCAGCGACCTGATCGTCGGTCTCGCCTGAACGCAGCGCGGTGAGGAGGTCGAACTCCTTGGTCGCGAAGAGGCAGGTGCGGAAGTCGCCCTCGGCGGTGAGGCGCACACGGTCGCAGTCCCCACAGAATGGCTTGGTGATCGTGGGGATGACGCCGATCATGCTGCCCGGGGTGCCTTCGCCGTGCAGACCTCCATCGAGGAATCGGAACCGATCGGCGGGCGCCGCGCCACGTGCCGGCATCACCTCGATCGGGTACACGGCGTTGATCTTCTCGACGATTTCGTCTTGGCCCACGACCTTGTCGTTCATCCAGTGGCCGGTGGCGTCGAGCGGCATGAACTCGATGAAGCGCACCTCGACGTTCTGCTCGCGCCCGAAGGTGGCGAGGTCGACAATCTCGTCGTCGTTCGTGCCTCGCTCGATGACCGCGTTGATCTTGACCGGGTCGAAGCCGAGCTCCTGCGCTGCTCGAATGCCGTCGAGCACGTTCTCGAGTTCGTCGCGCCGCGTCATCTGCAGGAATTTCTTCCGGTCAAGTGTGTCGAGGCTGATGTTGACGCGTTTGAGACCCGCTTCTCTCAACGAGTCGGCAACCAGACGCATCGTGGCGCCGTTCGTGGTCATCGCCAAGTCGACGGGACCGTTCGGCCCCTTGAGCTTGGTCAGCTTCGACACCAACACCGGGAGGTGGGCGCGCACGGTCGGCTCGCCGCCAGTGAGGCGGATGCCCTTGACCCCGTAGCGCTCGACGAAGATGCGGGCGATTCGCTCGATCTCTTCGAACGACATGACGTCGGATCGCTTGAGCCAATTCATGCCCTCTTCAGGCATGCAATACGTGCAGCGGAAGTTGCAGCGATCGGTGACCGAGATGCGCAGGTCTTCGATGTGTCGACCGAACGGATCGATCAGTTGCTCGAACTCCCCTGCCATCGGCGCAGTCTACGAGCATCGCCAGCCGACTCGCCCAGCAGACACACCCGTCACCAAGTGTTTCGTGTGAGCACATGGTCCGTCCGGCAGAGCTTGTCCTCACACGGAGCAGACAGCCCACGTTTCGCGTGAGCACATGGTCCGTCCGACCGAGCTTGTCCTCACACGAAGCCGGGGCGTCAGTGCAGGAGGAGCACCGCGACTTCGGAGCCAACCTCGATGCCGGTTCCATCGGGAACGATCGCCATCGCGTCCGCACTCGCCGTGGCAGCCAGCTGATGGCTTCCCTGCGCATTGACCGGAGCGACGTGATAGCGCCCGTCGTCAGCGAAGTGGCCGTTGACGCGCATGAAGTACACCTTGCCGTCCGGCGCCCGGCGCAGTTCGTGGTCGACGATGGCGACCACGCTCGTCCGCGCGAGCTGCGTGTGGCCCATCATCCGGCGGAGCGCCGGTCGGGCCATCAGTTCAAAGCTGACCATCGAGCTGACCGGATTCCCGGGAAGTCCGAATACCGGCACCCCGTCGAGCTTGCCGAACGCGAACGGCTTGGCCGGCTTGATCGCCATCTGCATCCACGTCATGTCGGCGATCTTCGCGAGGACGGCTTTCACGACGTCGTAGTCGCCCATCGACACGCCGCCACTCGACACGATCGCGTCGCAATCGGCAGCAGCGCCACGGAGCACCCGTTCGAGCTCGGCTTCATCGTCGCGGACCACGCCGAGGTCGACGACGTCGCAGCCGGCTGCGGTGAGCATGCCGGCCAGCATCGTCTTGTTGCTCTCGCGAATCTGGCCCGGCTCGAGCGGTGAGCCATCGATGATCAATTCGTCACCGGTTGACAGCACGGCGACCCTGAGGCGGGGATACACCTTGACCTGCTGAGCGTTCACGCTGGCCAGCACACCCTCGACTGCCGGAGTGATCTGCGTCCCTTCGAAGAAGAGTTCCTCGCCCACGACCACGTCGTCGCCGGCGCGCCGAACGGCAGCGCCCGCGGCAACCGACTCGCTGAGCCGGACTCGCTCATTGCCCGCGGCGTCAGCATCGAGGCGCTCGGAGTACTCGACCATCACCACGGCGTCAGCTCCGGGCGGCATGGGCGCACCGGTCATGATCCGAATGGTCTCGCCGGGGCCGACTTCACCATCGGGCGCTGCCCCGGCCGCGATCTCTCCGACCACGGTCAAGTCGACAGGCACCGTTGCCACGTCTGCGGAGCGCACCGCATATCCGTCCATCGCCGAGTTGTCGAATGGCGGCACGGTCTCGGTCGACACCACCACGTCGGCGAGCACCAGCCCACCGGCTCGTTCACGCGGCAACGTGACCGGCGTGCGGGGTGGGCAGGATTCAAGGACGAAGGCCTGTGCGTCTTCCAACGGCGTCATGGCCTCGATCGTACGGCCGTAGGCTCGGTGCAGTGACGACCTCCCTCACTGCGTTCCCTGCCGATGGATTCAGCGCCCGATGGCACCGCGTCGACGGCGAGGGCTCCGAACAGGTCGACCTGCGGTGGGAGAACGAAGGCTGGACGATCACGAGCGAAGTGGGCGGACCGAACGTCTCCTACGTGCTGCGACTCTCAGCCACGTGGGCGGTCAGGCAGTTCCTCCTGTTCCGCGACTTGGACGAACCCGACCTCTGGCTGGGCACCGACGGCGGCGGCCGCTGGGGCGAGGTCAATGGTGCGCATCGCCCCGATCTCGACGGCTGCCATGACATCGATCTGCCAGTCACACCGTTCACGAACACCCTGCCGATTCGGCGACTTGCTCTCGATGTCGGCGACGCCGCCGATCTCACCGTGGCGGTGCTCGACGTCGAGACGCTCGGCATCGTTCCCGTCCACCAGCGCTACCACCGGGTCGGCCGCCACCGATTCGGGTACACCAACCTCGATTCCGGGTTCGAGGTCGAGTTCGACATCGACCCCTACGGGCTCGTGCAGGACTACCCCGGGCTCTTCACCCGTTCCTGATCAGGTCCGCAGGCCAGCCAGGAACGCGCGGAGATCGTCGCCCAGCTCCGGGTTGGTGAGGCCGAGCTCG
>JAJCXU010000023.1 GCA_029263275.1 Ilumatobacter sp. | reverse complement strand
GGCTGCGCCGCCACTGCTCGACCAGTTCTTCGGCCGAGGCGAGTTGCCGGGCGAACACGAACTCATTGTCAGGTCGAAGTACGGCCTCCTCGGTGAGAGGAAACGGATTGTTCGCGTTTGCTCCGTAGACCATGGCCGACGAGACGAACACCACTTGGTCTGCGAGCAGTTCATCGGCGATCGAGAGGGTCGTGGTCGCGAACTGCGTCGCGCTCGCACGATTCGTGGCCAGCCAGTCGTGATCGCTGCTCGCCATGTCGAGCACGACGTCCGCAGTCTCGCCATCCCAGCCCGCGAGATCACCCGCTGTTTCGAACACCGTGACGTCACCCAGCGACTCGAGGCCGGCGACGACGCGCTGCTGCAGCGGACTGGTCGTGCCGGTCAACACGACGGTCAATGAGCCCGCGAGGCGTTCCGCGTGGGGCGAACTCGGGTGCGCGACGCCGACCTTGCCCGTGGCTGCTCCGGCGTCGACGACTGCACTCACGCGGACGACGATACTGCGCTCCCGGACCGGCGGTTGAGTGTGGAGGCTGGCAGCGCTGCAACGAAGCACCCGGGGGGCCGTATCCTCGATGCATGGACGACGGCAACGACGACTCCATCACTCCGAGCGACAGCCCCGGAGGCGATGACGGCGACGATATCAATCCCTTTGCAGGCATGCCGCTGTTCGGCGACCTGTCGAGAGCGCTGTCGGGCCAGGGCCCGATGAATTGGGACGCGGCACGTCAATTCGCGCTGCTCGCAGCGAGCGGTGGCGACATGGCCGGCATGATGACCGGCGGCGGCGCACCGGTGCCCACGGGCAACATCGACCCGTCCGTCCGCATCAAGTACGCCGAGCTTGCCAACATTGCTCGCCTCCACGTCGCTGACGTGATGCAACTCCCCGTTGCGGATGCCGACCCCGAGGTGGCCACACCTGAGCAATGGGCGGCGCAGGCCCTCGACGCCTATCGGCCGTTGTTCAACGACCTCGCAACGTCTCTCGGGCAGTCCGACGACGGTGACGCCGAGGCAGCTGCTGACCCCATGGCGCAGATGATGGCCGGGCTGAGCAAGATGATGGCCCCGGCGATGATGGGCATGAGTGTCGGGTCGATGGTCGGCGGACTTGCCCGGCGAGCATTTGGCGTGTATGACCTTCCGATTCCTCGGGCGACGCCGGCACTGGTCGTGGTGCCCCCGACGATCGACGCGTTCGCCACGGAGTGGGAGATCTCGCTCGATGAAATGCGGTTGTGGGTCATCGCCCACGAATTGGCCGGACACACACTGCTGTCGATCCCCCACATCGCCGAGCATCTGCGGTCGCTCGTCCAGCGTCATGTCGGTGCATTCCGACCGGATGCCTCGGCCATCTCCGACAAGCTCGCCGGGCTCGACGTCGATCAGTCCGACCCAATGGCCGCGATGCAAGCCGCGTTCGGTGACCCCGAGGTGCTCCTGGGAGCGGTCCGGTCCGACGAGCAGCTCGCGATGGAGCCGCAGCTCGATGCTGCTGTCGCGGTGACCATCGGCGTCATCGACTGGGTGGTCGACGCCGTGGCCGTTCGCATCATTGGCGGCAACGCACTGCAGATCGCGGAAGCCGTTCGCCGGCGCCGCGCCGACGCGTCACCTGATGATCTCTTCGTCGAGCGGTTGCTCGGGATCCGTCTGGGCGCCGATCAGACGGCGCGCGGCAAGGCGTTCGTGCAAGGTGTCGTCGACCGGGCGGGAGAAAACGGACTGGCGACGCTGTTCACCGAGGTCGACGCGATGCCGACCCCGAACGAGATCGAGGCGCCTGGCCTCTGGCTGGCCCGCGTCGCCGACCCCGACCTCGACTGACGCGTTTGCGTCCGCGGGCATCGACCCGGCTGGTGCCGACGATCAGGTTGATCAACGTGCCGACCGCGACAAGCCCGACGATCAGGAAACCGAGCGGACCAGACGCCTGAATGGCCACGGCAACAAAGGCCGCACCTGCCCAGGCGAACTGGAACTGGGTTTCGAACTTGGCAAACGCCCGACCCTGGTTGGCCCCGGGGGCGTCGCGCTGGACGATGCTCTCGAAACTCAGTCGACCGACCGCAGCGACGAAGTTCAGCGCTCCGGCAAGGAGGACGCCTCCAAGCGGCCCGCCGAGCACCGCTGCGCCGATGCCAGCCACTCCGGCGATTGCCAATGCGACGACGAGCATCGTCTCTTCGCGCATCCGGTCGCGCAGACGAGGCGCGACGGCGTTGCCGACCATCGCCACGAGCGCAGACACACCAACGACGGCTCCGAACCAAACCGTGCCCTGATCCTGCAGGCGGAGCCAGAACGCAAGATGGAAGAAGGTGAAGCCGACGCACGCGCGGAGCACGGTCATCGCGATCGCACCGTTCTGCAGGCTGCCCGAGCGGAGCTGCACCGACTCATCTCGATCAACAGCATTCGCTGCAACCACTTCTGGCGGGAGGCGCGTGGCACTGAGGAATGCGCCACCGAAGATGAGTGCGCCGTAGACCAACGTCGCCGGGGCGCCGATCGTCTTGAGCAGAATGCCGGCCGGGATGACCGCCGCGACCCCGGTCAGGCCGGAGATGAGACCCAGTTTCGAGTTGGCTTCGACGAGTTCGTCGTCTGATCGCACCGTCGACGGAACCAACGCCGACTTCGACACCACGTACCCCTTCTGCAGCACGAGACTCGCGAACACCAGTGGGAACAGCGCGAGCGCATCGATGTGCTTGGCCATCAGGACGAGCAGGCCGAGCCGGATCACCGCGATGATCTGGATGACCAATCGTCGACCACCGGCAGCGCGGTCGATCAGCGGGCCGATGAGCGGCGCAACGAACAAGAACGGTGCGAAGCCGATGGCGAGGAACAGCATCACTCGCGTTCGTGCCGCTGTGAGATCGATGTCGAAGAACAGCGAGTCGGCGAGCGCGACGACCATCGCGGCGTCGCCACCCATCATCAGCGCGTGGGTGATTGCCAGGCGTCGGAACTTCGACGTTGCCGGTGCGTCGACAGGTGTCACTCGTTCCACTGGGCAGATAGTACGCGCAGGCGTCGACGCCGGTGTCGTCCTTGCCAGCTCCGTCCCCGACTCCTCGTGTTTCGGCATCACCCGGCATCAGCTAGGTTTCCCGACTCGTATGGCTATCGCCGCTCCAGAACGCCCCACCCGCTTGGACATGCCGACGTGGCTACGTTCACTGCTGGTCTTTGGCCTGATCTACACCTTCCTCGTCGGCGTCTCCGCCCTCGAGAAGGGCATCAAGATCATGGGCGAGGACACCCAGGAGCGGCTCTTCTCCAGCGTCGACAATCCGATCGCCGGATTGTGCGTCGGCATCCTCGGAACGGTCCTGGTGCAGTCGTCGTCGGCCTCCACGTCGGTCATCGTCGGTTTGGTTGCCACCAAGGGCATCAGCGTCGACGCCGCGATTCCGATGATCATGGGCGCCAACATCGGCACGACGGTCACCAACACGCTGGTCTCACTCGGCCACATTCGACAGTCGAACGAATTCAAGCGTGCATTCGCAGCGGCGACCGTGCACGACTTCGTCAACGAGATGGCCGTGGCGCTGCTCCTACAGATCGAGCTCGCCACGCGTGTGGTGTCGAACACAGCAACGTGGATCAGCGACCGGCTCGTCGGCACCGCCGGCTCCGAGTGGAAGAGCCCCGTCAAGGCGTGGGTGAAGAAGCCCGTTGAATGGGTCGTCGACGCCGAAGACGCCCTCGGGTTGAGCGGCAACGCGCTCGGAACGGCCGTCGTCATCACCGGGCTCGCCATCGTGCTGCTTGCGCTCACGTTCATCACCAAGAACATGCGCAAACTCGTCGCGGACCGCGTGGAGAAGTCCGTCAACACCGTGCTCGGCAAGGGCTCGGGTTCGGTCGCCATGCTGCTCGGCTTGGTGATCACCATCGCCGTGCAGTCGTCGAGCATCACCACGTCGATTCTGATTCCCCTGTCCGCAGCCGGCGTGTTGTCGCTGCGCAACGCCTATCCGGTCACACTCGGAGCAAACGTCGGCACCACGATCACCGCCTTGCTCGCGGCGCTCGCGGCCTCGGTACCCGAGGCCCTCACGGTTGGCTTGGCACACACCACGTTCAACGTCATGGGCATTGCCTTGCTCTACGTTCCGCCTTTCGTGCGCGATGTCCCCGTCCGACTTGCCGAAGGCCTTGCCGACATCGCGGTGAAACGTCGCGTGTGGGCTGTCGCCTACGTCATGACGGCATTCATTATCCTCCCCCTCCTCGGCGTTGCCCTGCTCCGATGAGTCAACACCCGGGCCCAACTCCAATCCGTCGTTCAGTCAGGAGCACTCGATCATGGTGATGTCATTTTTCAGTAAACGCGAAGGAGGCCTCGATCACATCGTGTCGCGCGCCGTCGGCATGTTGGGCGACGCACGCCATTCGTTCGACCTGGCGACACTCACGCTGCTCACCAACACCGACACCGCAGCGGTCGAAGCCGACATCCGCGAGACCGATCAGCGCATCGGCCTGGCCGAGCAGCAACTGCGCGCCGAGCTGGTCGTGCACGTCACCGTGCAGGGTTCGTCAGACATTGGCTCCGTGCTCGGCATGATCCTGCTGCTGAAGAAGATCGAGCGTGTTGGCGACCAAGCAACCAACGTGCTGGATCTCGCCGAGAGCGGCGTTCGCCTCGCAGGCGAGATCGACAGTGAAGCAATGCTGGCCGAGCGCGGCCTGATCTCGACCATGTTCGGCGAAGCGGCCGACTTGCTCTCCGAACCCGACGCGGTACGAACCGAAGACTTCGCGGCGCGGGCGCTCGCTGTTGTTGCCGAGCACCAGGCCAAGATCGAGAGCTATCTCCACTCCGATCGGCCCGGACGCGAGGTTGTGCCGCGCGCGATCTACTACCGCTACCTGAAGCGCATCGTTGCCAACCTGCTCGGCATCGTCCACACCGCCGCAGAACCCCTCCCCGCCTTCACCGAAGAAGACGACAAAGAAGACTGAGCAACACCCGCCAAACCTGCGGCAATCAAAGTCAGCGAGAGTATTTGTAGCCGAGGCCGCGGATGGTGGTGATCAGCACCGGGTGGCTCGGGTCGGTTTCGAGCTTGCTCCGCAGCCGCTTGATGTGCACGTCGAGCGTCTTCGTGTCGCCGACGTAGTCGTAGCCCCAGATCCGGTCGATGAGCG
>JAJCXU010000022.1 GCA_029263275.1 Ilumatobacter sp. | reverse complement strand
GCAGCGCAGCGATCATCTCGTCGGTTCTGCGCCCGCCGGGCCCGGTGTCGACCACCACTACGCCGTCGGGCGTGTCGACGGCGAACCCGTTGCCCTGCGAAGGCAGCACCCAGACACCGGGCGTCACCGGTGTTGCTTGGGGTGTGGTTTGGGGGGTTGCTTCAGTCATTTACTTCGCTCTGGCTTGTCAGCATAATAATTTCGTATACTATGAAATTAATTCGACAGATTCAAGATGCAGTGGTCATGGCAGTGACCCGACAGGCCCGACCGGGTCAGCGAAGGAGAACAACCCGATGAGTGCATTGACCGTCACGAAGGCAGGCCCGAAGCTTGGCGCTCGCGTCGAGGGGCTCGACCTGCGCACGATGCAACCCGACGAGGTTCGTGAGCGGCTCGTGCCGCTCCTGCACGAGTACCACGTGCTCGTCCTCCCGGGCGAGATTCTCGAGGCCCAAGAACTCGAGCGGTTCGCTCGATCGTGGGGTGAGCTGCTGGAGCATCCGGCCTCCCGAGTCGAGCAGACGCCGTTCGTGCAGCTGATCTTCTCGGAGGGCAACGACGAAAGCCGGCTCGGCCAATGGCACTCCGACATGACCTGGCACGAGACACCGCCGATCATCACAATGCTCCAGGCTCACGTCTTGCCGTTCGAGGGCGGCGGAACGGGGTTCGCCAACCAGCACGTGGCCTACGAGACGCTCCCCGAGGACCTGCGCTCGCAGCTCGACGGGGCGAAGGCGTGGAACTCCGGCAAGAACTTCGGGCCCAACATGCCGGTCACCTTGCAGCCGGCTGTTCGGACCCACGACGAGACGGGCCGAAAGGCGCTGTTCGTGAACCCGGCCTTCACCACCGAGATCGAAGGGCTCGACGAGGCTGCCAGCCGCGACGTGATCCTGCGCGCCGTGCAGCACGGCACGCGTCCAGAGTTCACCTACCGGCACCAGTGGGAAGTCGGTGACCTCGTCATCTGGGACAACCGCTCCGTCATGCACTATCCGATCCGGGACTACTCGGAGCGGCGGTCCTTGCTGCGCGCCGTCGTCGCCGGCGGCGTCCCGGTCTGACATCGTGTCCGACCATCGCCCGTTGCGGAGATTGCGAGCTGCTGAGGCTTCGATGACTGACACACTCGTCCTCTGCGGGACCCACAGCTCGCCGTACAGCCGCAAGATGCGCGCCGTGCTGCGTTATCGCCGAATCGCGCACGAATGGGTCATCCGTGGGTCTCGGTGGGACGACCTTCCCGACCCGCCGGTACGGCTCGTCCCGATCCTGGCGTGGCGTGACGCCGACGGTGCGTACAGCGACGTGATGGTGGATTCGTCGCCAGAGATTTCGGTGCTCGAGGAGGCGTTCAGCGGTCGCAGCGTGGTGCCGGTCGACCCGGCGACGGCGTTTCTGGACTTCCTCTTGGAGGACTTCGGCGACGAGTGGGTGTCGAAGATGATGTATCACTGGCGTTGGGCCAATGATGTCGACGCGCAGAAGTCGGGTCGCATCTTGCCGCTCGATCGTGACCTTCAGCTCCCCGACGAGCTCGCGGCGAAGGCGCACGAGATGTTCGTCGGCCGCCAGGTCTCCCGCCGCGGGATGATCGGCTCGTCCGACAACAATGCCCCGGTGATCGAAGCGTCGTACGAGCGGGTGCTCGACCTGCTGCAAGACCACCTCGCCCAACGGACCTTCTTCTTCGGTGACCGCCCTGGGCGCAGCGACTTCGCTGTCTTCGGTCAACTCCTGCCGATGCTGTGGTGGGATCCGACGCCGACGGCCGTGGCTCTCGACCGGGCACCTCGCGCTCTCATGTGGGTGGAGTGGATGGACGACCTGTCCTGGTGGCGGATCGAGGACGAAGCGGTGGGATGGGACACGGCCGATGTGATCGCCGACACGACGCGAGCCCTCTTGGCGGAGGCGGGACGGACGTATGTGCCTTTCATGATCGCGAATGCCGAGGCGCTCGCGAACGGCGCTGAACAGGTGGTCTGTGAGATCGATGGCGTCACCTTCCGGCAAGGTGCGTTCGGGTATCAGGGAAAGTGCGTTCAGTGGATCCGCGACGCCTACGCGGCTCTGGCGGCCGTCGATCGAGATCGGGTCGACGCGGTACTGGCGGGCACCGGCTGTGAGGTGCTCGTCCGCACCAAGGCCATCTGAACGGGACGAGGAGCATGCATCATGGATGACAACCAGCGGATGATGATCGAGCACGAGTGCGAGCGGCTCGTGATGCGCTACTGCCATCTCATCGACGGCGGCGAAGCCGGCCGGGTGCCTGAGCTCTTCACCGACGATGGTGTCTGGGCGAGCCCTGGCACTCGGATGGTGGGTCGAGACGAACTCAGTGCGGTGATGAACCATCGGCAGGCGCGTCGCGATCTCCGTTCGCGCCATGTGTGCTCGACGTTCGTGTGCGACGTGATCGACGAGGACCGGGCCACCGGCGTGGTCTATCTCAGCCTGTACCGCCGCGAGAGCGTCCCCGATCACGAGGGACCGGTGGGAATGAGTGGACCCACGATGGTCGGCGAGTACCGCGACGAGTTCGTCCGCACGGAGCGCGGTTGGCGCATCGCCTCGCGCGAGGCGATCCTCGCGTTCACCAGGGACGACGCATGAGCGCCAGGTCTTCATCGGGGGCGGCATCAAGCACCCGCCGCGACTTGGATCCACCCACTCTAAGTAATTTCGCACCCTATAAAAATACGTTGTTAGATCAAGTCATGGCCTCGGGGAGTAGGGCCCCACGTCGACGAAAGGACCAACGGATCTGATGGACATCGTCTTGACCGGAACGGGATCGCCGCTGCCCGACCCTGACCGCGCTGGCCCCTCGACGCTCGTGAAGGCGGGTGACACGCACATCCTCGTCGACGCCGGTCGAGGTGTCGTGATGCGGATGGCGGGTGCAGGATCGGATCCGGCCCTACTGGCCGGTGTTTTGATCACCCACTTGCACAGCGATCACATCTGCGCGCTCAACGACGTGATCACCACGCACTGGATCCGAACCCGCGAGAACACAACCCTGCAGATCTACGGTCCGGTCGGCACAGCGCGGTTCGTCGAGCGTCAACTCCACGCACTGGAAGATGACATCGGCTACCGCGTTGAGCATCACGACCCACTGGTGAAGGGCCCGCAGGTCGAGGTCACCGAGCTCGAGCCCGGCGATGTGTTCAGCATCGGCGACGTGAACATCACAACCGCAGCGACGATGCACGCGCCGGTTCGCCCGACCATCGGGTTCCGCCTCGAACACGAGGGAGCCGCCGCCGCACTGGTTGGAGACACGACCCCGTGTGACGGCGTCGATCAGCTTGCCGCCGGTGCCGACGTGTACGTGCAGACCGTGCTGCGTCGCGACATCGTCGAGCTGCTCCCTGGCGAAATGGCTCAGGACATCCTTGAGTACCACTCGGGAGTCGTCGAGGCGGCACAGACCGCCGCCCGAGTGGGAGCTAAACGGCTCGCGCTGACCCACATGGTTCCTGCCCCCACGCCTGATCAATATCCGGAATGGATCGCTCGGGCCACTGCGCACTTCGATGGCGAAGTCGTCATCGGCGACGACCTGACCACCATCACTGTTGAACCCAACACCTGAGACAAACACCCGAAAGAGACTTCACATGACTGATTTCAAGGGGACCGTCGGGCGCCCGGCGCCCTTTGCGTACACCGGCAGATTGCACGACGTGACCGTGCAGCTTCCCGACGGGCGCGACCCGGATGCCGATGAGGTCATCGCCGCGCGTGAATGGTCGCGACAGTGAGCGACCAGCAAGTGTGGAGGCTTCCCGAGCGCGAGCAGATGGAAGACGCAACCGATGTGCCCGAGGCTTCTGATCTCGCGCTCGAGGACATCAATCCGCTGAACCCGCACCTGTTTCGCGAGAACCGATGGCAGAGTCACTTCTCCCGGCTCCGCGCTGAAGACCCGGTGCACTTCAACGAGCTGGAGTCATCCGGTCGCTACTGGTCGTTGACGAAGTACGACGACATCCGGAACGTGAACAGCGATTGGAAGCGGTTTTCGTCGGCGAGCGGCTTCGTGCTCGGCCCTCCGGTCGGGGCGAAGTGGAAAGGGATGTCGTTGATGCAGAGCTCGTTCATCTCGATGGACCCGCCAACGCACACCGAGCAACGACGGACCGTCAAGCCGGTGTCGTCTCCGCCCAACCTGCGTGAGATGGAGCCGATCATCCGCGAGCGGACCGCGGCGGTGCTGGACGCGCTCCCCGAAAGCGAGACGTTCGACTGGGTGGACACGGTATCGGTCGAGCTCACCACGCTGATGCTGGCGACGCTGTTGGGATTTCCGATCGAGGATCGTCGCAAACTCACGCGCTGGTCAGACATCGTGTTCGCCGTTCCCGAACCGGGCGGCGTCATCGAATCCGGTGAGCAGAAGATCGCCGAGCTGATGGAGTGCGGCGAGTACTTCAGCCGCCTGTTTGACCAGCGTCGAGCCGACCCGGGCGACGACCTGGTGTCGATGTTGGTGCACGGCGAAGACACCAAACACCTGTCGGCATTCGACTTGCTCGGGACCATTCTGCTGCTCATCATCGGAGGCAACGACACCACACGCAACGCGATGACCGGGAGCGTCTACGGACTGAACAAGTACCCCGAGCAGTACGACCGGCTGAACGCAGACCCATCGCTGATCGCGTCGATGGCACCCGAGATCATCCGTTGGCAGACACCGTTGTCGTACATGCGGCGCACCGCCAACGAGGACTGCGAGATCGGCGGCAAGCAGATCCGCAAGAACGACCAGATCCTGATGTGGTACATCTCCGGAAACCGAGACGAATCGATCTTCGCCAACGGCGACGCCATCGACATCTCTCGCGAGAACGCCTTTCGGCACCTGTCGTTCGGGACCGGCATTCACTATTGCGTCGGCAGTCGCCTTGCCGAGCTCCAGCTCCGGATCCTCTGGGAGGAAATCCACGAGCGATTCGAACGCATCGAAGTGGAGAGCGAGCCGGAATGGACTGCGTCGTCGTTCGTGCACGGGTACACGCGGCTCGATGTCCAACTCACCCGCAGTGCATCGTGACACCCGGCGGCGTCTGGCGAATGGTTCGGGCGTGCGTCGGGCGCCGTGCAACATCCGTGCAACAAGCAGCGGACAAGATGCATCGTTCGGGTGAACGGGTCCGACAGCGCTGCGACAGTAAACCGACGAAATCGACAGCAAATCGAGGCAAACGGAGGAAGTGTATGCACGACCAGAAAACGTCGATACAAGTAGAAAACCCCTGCTCAGCGAGGCCAGACAGGGGCTTGGAGCGGATGACGGGAATCGAACCCGCGTTCTCAGCTTGGGAAGCTGATGTTCTACCATTGAACTACATCCGCGAAGACCCTCGATGCTAGTCGAAGGTGCCGCCGACAAGCCACGTGACCCGGTGTTTCGACTGGCGCCGGTGACGGGACTCGTGTCGTCGATCCAGTCGGGCACGGGGTAGACGCAGGGCTGCCAGTTGCTTCGAGTCTGAGATGCGGTCGCGGGCGCTGTCCTGGGCACCGTCTGGGCCGTGCAGAACATCTCGACCCGCGATCAGGCGCAGCCCGCGAGGAAGTCGTCGACGCCGGGGGTCAGCAGCGACTCACCGGACTTGCCCAGCTCGACATTCGCCTCGCGATGGTCATAGGGGCTCACGTCGAGCACTGTGGCGTCACCGCCGGAAGACGTGATCGCGTCCGCAAGTTCGGCCGAGCTCTCCAGACGTACATCGCGCCCGCGGGTGACGATCAGGAACCGGGGCAATGGCCCGTCGTCGGCATGCTCGATCGTCTGCACGGTCGGCGATCCGTCGCGCAACGCATCGGAGTCTGTGCCGAACGCGGCGGTGACGATCTCGCGCTCGAACGACGCCGGCTCGGTGAGGTCGTAGGTGACCGAGTCGAGGGCCACCACGCAGACCACGTCGTCACGGGTTCGGCCGACCGAGCCGAGCAGGTCGGGGTTCGTGCCGAGTATCGACACCAGGTGAGCACCTGCTGAATGGCCCATGAGCGTGACCCGCTCGGCATCGCCTCCGAACGACTCGGCGTTGTCGAGCACCCAGCTGACCGCGTTCGACACGTCGGCGCGCAACGTTGGCCACCGCACATCGTTGTCGTCGGCCACCAACCGATAGTTCACCGACACGAACACATGGCCTGTCGAACCGAAGTGGTCGACCTTCGTCTGCGTCGCCGTCGTCCGCTTGTCGCCTGTCTGCCAACCCCCTCCATGGAGATACACGATCACCGGGCATTTCGTCCCGCTCTCCAACTCGTACACGTCGAGGCTCAACAGCTGCGGATCGGCGCCGTCCACCTCGTCGTAGGCAAATGTCTCGCCTTCATCAGCCACTCCGGCACACGCTGCCTGATCCTCGCCCGTCGAGACCGTCGAGACCGTCGGACCATCCGCAGCGACAATGGTGTCGACGAGAATTGTTGAGTCGACCAGCGACTCATCGCCGCTGGTGGGCAACGGCTCGCTCGACGCAGTGTCACTCGACGGGGTGCTCGCACACGCGCTGAGTGCCAGGACCGCGATCGCCAACGGCGTACCAACTTTCATGGCACCACTCTGGACCACGAAGGTGAACGTCTGGTGAGATCTCGGCGCTCGCGAGAGCGCCACCGGCGTCGAGCTGCGAACTGGACGGAGCAGGTGCCGAGTGTGAAACGAGTGTCCTGAACCGCGGTGATTGCTGTTGGGCTCGCGTCGGCGTCCGCACCCGAGTTCTTGCACTTCCACGCGCAGTCAGCGCAGCGACAGGTCAACCGGGCAGTCGCGACGACACGGGCCGTCTGTCGAGCTGATCGTCGGCCACCACGTCGAGCACGTCGAGGGCATCGATCACGTTCTCGCGCAGCCACACCCGGCCGAGAGCAAACTGGCTGGACCGCTGCAATCCATCGGCAACGTGTGCCAGCCACGCAAGGGTGACGACGAGCCCAGCGGGCAGACCGGGATTCGGCAGGTCATTGTCGCTCATGTCGAGCAGGTCGGCGAACGGCCCGCGCATCACGGCCATCAACACGCCGCCCGCGAGACCAGACCGTTGCATCGACAGCCAGAAGTGAGCGAGGTCGACCTCAGGAAGCCCGGCCTCCCGGCTGTTCTCCCAATCGACGATGCCAGTGACGCGAGGCTCGTGCGCTGACGAATCGAGCAACACGTTGCCCAACCAATAGTCACCGTGCGTCCTCGCGACCATGAGATCGCGACCGATGAGTGAACGGGTCAGCATTGCCTGCACTCGTTCGAGTGATTCGAGCCGATCTGCCAATCGCGGGTCAGCGCACAACACTCGGATCGGTTCGGTCACCAGATGGTGGATGAGGTCATCATCAGCGCTCGCCGGTCGCTGCGTGGCGCTGTGGATTGCCAGCATGGCGTCCGCGACAGCGTGCACGGTGGCCACATCGGCAGTCGCCACGGATTGGCCGGGGCAGGCCGTCTCGATGACGTACGCCTGTCCGACCGTCACGCCGTTCTCGACACGGCGCGGCAACAACGATGCGCATGGCAATCCCGCCGTTGCACGACCGAGAGCGTCGAGTGCGGCCTGGTGTGCGGCCAACCCACGTGCCGCAGCGTCGCTCAACGCCACCTTTACCACGACCGGATCCGTCGGTCGCCCGACGAGGGCGACCACAACATCGGTCTCTGTCGGCACGAAGCGTCGGGGATGCAGGACGTCGCCACCGTCGCGGGTCGCGTCGAGTTCGTCGAACAACGTCGCTGCGGCACGACGGCGGCGCTGCTGACGGACACGGCTGCGAAGTCCGACGAGCATTCGGACCGCCGAGGCAATCCAGGTCCGTCGTCCGGCCGACCAGCGGCGCAGCAACTCGAGCGCCAGGAGCACCTGGCCGATCAGGAACGACCACCCGATAGCGACGATGCCGAAGTAGGGAACGAGAAACGCAGCGCCAACCAGCGGTGCAATCGATGAGGCGATGGCGACCTTCACGACGTCCACCACCCGCCGGTGGAACCGAGCGACACCGATCGCGAGGCTCGCGACGATCTGCGGGATCGCCGCGAGCAGCAGCAGCCGCAGCACGGTCGTTCCCTCTCTCGCGTACTCCGATCCGAACACCGAAAGGCCGATCGGTGCAGCTGCCGCACCGATGAGCGCGGCGGGAACCACCAGGGCAACGGCCCGCTTGGCCGAGCGGCGGAGCAACGCCTCCATCTCATACGGTCGCGACGAGGCTTCCGCAACGAACGCGCTGACGATGTTCGATGACACCAGCCCGAGCGTCGCCGCGATCGTGATGGCGAAGAACAGCGGCGCGCTCAACTCGGCACCGACATGGGCGACGACGATCAGCACGACGCCCTCGGCGCCGAAGAATCGGATCGTGTCAGCGAGGTGGTCACCGCTGGCGAAGCGCACGATTGAACGCCACGAGATCGCATCCGCTGATTCGGAGCCCGGTGTCGGGCCCGCCGGGATCAGTCGGGTGAAGATGCCACGATTGAGCGGGCCGATGATCAGCAGCGCAGGGATCACCCAGGCGATCAACAACGCCCAACTGCCCGACGACGCGAGCACGACGAGCAGGGCGAGCTTGCCAATGGCGTAACCAAGATTCTCGATCGGCACCCACGTCGCATGACGCAGCCCGATCAGCACACTGTCCTGCAGGATGAACACCGCCCACACCGCAACCGCACCCATGAACAGCAGGCGCCCGACCACCCCGTCGTGTAGCGCTGCCAGGTCCGGGGCCCAAAGCCGCGCGCCCACGACGAAGACGCCGGCACAGGCCAATCCGGCCGCACCCGCCGCCGCATAGCTCCGGGTGATCAGCCGACGGGAACTGGCCCCGGCAACCGGCAGGAAGCGAGGGAGTGCGTTGCGCAGCCCAAGCGTCGAGATGTTGCCGAGCAACACCAACGCCGCGACTGCTGCGCCACCAACGCCGACATCGACCTTCGACATCGTCCGCGCCGCGGCGACCCAGAACGCGAACCCGAGCACGCTCGTCAGCACCGACCCGGCGACGAGCGCGGCAGCGTTGCGGTTCATCCGGTCGTCGTCGACGATCATCGGCACCGGCGGTGTGCCGACCTTGGGCGCTGGTAGCGAGGTCATGGTCACGTGTCTTTGAAGCCGATCGCTCGCTTGACGGCGTTGCGCGCCACGTCAGCTGTCCGCGTCATGGGCAACCGCTCGAAGCGATACTCGTGGTGATCGAACGGCTCGGCACCGAGACGCTCCTTGAACGCCGCAATGCCCGCAGAGTCACCCGACTCGCCCATGTGATAGCGGGAGCTGCCGTGTTCGAAGGCGGCTTCGATTGCTCGCCACTGGAGGCCAAAGTTCGCGTTCGACCCGTTCGCGAGATCAATGTCCATCGCGCCGCGGGTGTACCGCGACGTCTTGCCCAAGAGGACGATCACCGACGCTGCGGGCTGATCCTCGACGTACGCGACGATCGTGAGGAGGCGGTCACCGAGCGCCCGGTGCATTGCCTGCAGCTTCTGGATCGGGTCGCGTCGGCGTGCCCTGAACCGAGCCAACGCCAGTGGTTCGTGCTGATTCTCGGCCCATCGGTCGACCGACGTCAGGAAGAGATCGTGATGCGTCTGGATGAGTGCACCGGTTCGATCCACTTCGATGCGCACACCGTCCCGCGCGCACTTTCGGATCTTGGTCCGAGTGCGCTTCGGCAGTGCCGCGAATTGCTCCTCGGGGCTGTCGCGCAGCTCGATCACGTGGCTGCGCCGCGGGATCTGCAGATCACCGGGCTGCATTGCCGCACTCCACAGTGCGTTCTGGCGAACATCGATGCGCACCATGACCCGTGGAGCGCGAATCGAACGAAGATGCTCGACGATCTGACTGACCATGCCGGCATCGACCTCGGGGCCGACGATCCCTCCGACGCCCCATGCGGGTGGCGGCGACCACACGCTCCCGGTGCCGGCGATGCCGGTTCGCACCATGGGCAGCACGACGGTCGTGCCGTCGGAGAAGTGGTACGAGCGGCTGACGTCACGCGCTCCACTCGATTCGACGATCGCCGCCATCCACTCCGGGGACTGTTCGGGGAGCGCGTGCGGATCCGCAGCGATCGCCGACGCCCAGTCGTCACGAGTCGCCGGTGACACGTCGAGGAGCGTCGGCGTACCGGCGCTGCGGATCTTCGCAACAGGCGCGTGCTCGAGGGTCGGGATGCTCATGATCGATCTGCCTTCTGCCAGATCCGCAAGTGATCGACGCGAAATGACTGTGGGAGTGCGTCGGCATCGACGTCGCCCGCCGGCCCGCCGAGGGCGAGGTTGAAGATGACGTACATGGGAGTGGCCGGGATGAGCTCGGGGTCGACGACGCTGCCGGTCTGGACGCCGTCGAGGAAGAACGTGACCGACTCCGGAGTCCAGAGGGCCGCCACGGTGTGCCAACGATCCGGGGTCTCGGTCAACACCGTGTCGACTCGTTCAGACGCGCGTTCGTCGTCGACGCGCTCGTGGACGTGACTGCTCGCGATGGTCTCGCGTGAGCCGTACCACTCGATCAGATCGATCTCGGGCAGACTCGTTCGGTCGGCAGAGAGCAGCCAGACGGCTGGCCAGAGCCCGTCGCCCTCTGGCAGTTGGATGCGTGCTTCGATGTAGCCGTAGGTGAAGGCGAATCCGATGTCGTCGGTGTCATTATCCAGGTGCCCGGTGGTGACCAGACCGGATTGGTACGGAAGGACGTCCCCGTCGGTGGTTTCCTGCGGGTCCACCGATGCGGTGAGCTCGAGGGCCCCATCATCGACGGAAACGGCTTCGGGGCGGTACCACTCCAACTCATCGTTGCTCGCGATCGTGCAGCCGCCGTCGACCTGCCACCAGTAGCAGGTGACCCAGTCGTCGCTCAGGTCAGATCCGTCGAACTCGTCGGCGAAGACCAACTCGTACCCGGCAGGCGGATCGGACTGGACAGTCTCGGTCGGCGCCGATGGACCACACGCCAGCAAGACGATCGACGTGCAGACCAGGCTGATGAACACCGAGGACCGGCTCATTGTGCGCTCGATCCGGCGTGGTGTCGGACTCGTCGCGCCGCACGCCAGCCGAGGCGGGCCGTCCGTCGGGCGACTGAGCGACACGCTCGAATCGGTCCGTTCGTCGGTGGTGCGTCGAGCAGCATGGCCCGAAGGTCATCGTTGGTGGTGGTGTTCCACACGAACTGGCGCGACAGGGCAAATCGATCGTCGGCGGTGAAGCACCATCGATCGTTCACGGCGCAGGCCGAGTCGAATCCCGCCGCCTCGACCGCGTCGATGACCGACCGCGAGTGGTAGCCGTGGGGGTAGGCGAACGATCGAACCGCGTGGCCCAGTTCGTCGGTGAGTCGATCCCGCGATCCCGCGATCTCGTCGACGCAGGCCTCGCGGCCGAGCACGTCGAGTTCCGCATGGCTGCGACTGTGTGCGCCGACTTCGACGCCAGCGGAATCGATGTGGCGTACCTCATCCCAGCTCATCATCGGCTGGTCGCGTTCTTCGTCGATCGGGAGCCAATTGCTCGTGCCCCCGATGTGATTGGTCACGACGTACATCGTGGAGGGGGTCTGGTGTGCTTCGAGGAGCGGCAACGCGTGTTCAGAGAAGTCCCGGCGACCGTCGTCGAATGTGACGAGGCACGGCTGCGGTGGCAACGTGCCAGCTGCTCGTGCGTCGACGAAATCGCTCACCGTCATGGGGTGCATTCCGAGTTCGTCGATCAGCGTCAGGTGCGCGTCGAAGTCGTGGGGCCGCACGCACCACGGTCGGTACTCGGGGGACGCATCCGGTGCGATCGAGTGGTAGAGCAGAATCGGAACGGCGGTCATGAAGCCTCACGTCGCTGCAACCGTCGGGTCTGACGACGCGACGTCCGGTAGGCCAGCGGCCCGGCGCGGAGTCCGCGCCACTCTGCATTGCGCAACTCGACCGGGTAGTCGGCTGAGCGAGTGTCGTTCTTCACCGACGTCGGCGACAACAGCGCGCCCAATCCTGCCGGCACCCGCCGAAGGACGAGCGGGGCGATCTTTCGCTGGCCCATGAACTTGGTGAACGCCGCGGCGAGCCCGCAGCCGTAGTCCTCCAACTGCGACGCGAGGTCAGCCATCGCCGGATGCGAACCATGCCAGACCACTGCGGACGGTTGCCGCACGACGAGGTGTCCGGCCAGAAGCAGTCGGACGGCGACGTCGATGTCTTCGCCGCCGCGCGATGGCGTGCCCGCTCCGAGCGCGTCGTCGAACCCGCCGATCGACTGCAATGCCTCGGTACGAAACGCCATGTTGGCGCCGGTGCCGACCAGACGTGGGTGGAACGGGAAGAGCTTCGACGGAGCTGGATCGAGCGAGAGATGGAACTGGTTCTCGTCGAAATTGCGCTGATAGCCACCGAACTCCTGGAACCGCAGTTCGGCCTCCGTCGTCAGCGATGAGGGCAGGACCGAGCCGCTCACGCACACGGCGCCGGCATGCGAGTCGAATGTTGCTGACAGCACATCGAGCCAGGCGGGATCGGGTTCGACGTCGTCGTCGGTGAAGACGACGAACTTCCCGCCAGCAGCGTCGAGGCCGCAGTTCCGCGCCCGCGCCAGGCCGGGCGTTGGCTCGACGATGTAGCGAACCCGGTTGCCGAACCGTGCGACTAGCTCAGCGGTCTGGTTGTCGCGCGGCGCATTGTCGACGACGATCAGCTCGCGTTCAGGCGTCATCAGTTCGAGCAGCGCTGGCAATGAGCGTTCGAGGAGGTGAGTGCGGTTGCGGGTGCACACC
>JAJCXU010000021.1 GCA_029263275.1 Ilumatobacter sp. | reverse complement strand
AGCTGAGGAACCGCGATTCATCGGCACCGTGCGGGGCGTTGGATACAAGCTGGTGGCAACGCCATGAAGACGCCGCGATGGTCTCGTCGTCTGCGGACTCGGCTGTTCCTCTCCTACGTCTTGGTCGTGGCTGCTGGCGCCGCGACCATGTTGTTGGTCGGCACGGTCGTCACTCGATCTGTCTATGGTCGGCAGATCCGCGGCTTCGGGCTCGGTCGTCGACAGGGCCGAGGTCAGGAGATCAGCGAGCAGGACCTCCAGACAGCTCTGAATGAGTCGTTGCTCCCGGCGCTGCTCGCCGGGACACTCGCTGCACTCGTCGTATCGGCGATCGTCGCGGGGGTCGTTGGTCGCCGTCTGCTGCGCCCGATCGACGAGTTGGGTGCAGCGACGCGATTGATGGCCGCCGGCGAGTACACGGCGACGGTCCCTGTTCCCGCTGAGATCGAACTGGCGTCGTTGGCCGATGACGTGAACGCGCTCGGCACTCACCTGGCGACGACCGAGCGACGCCGCAGCCAACTCCTTGCCGAAGTGACCCATGAGCTTCGCTCACCCATCACCGTCATTCACGGACACATGGAAGGCCTGCTCGACGGAGTGATCGAGCCGTCCGACAAGGTGTACGTGGCGGTTGCCGGCGAGGCGGCACGGCTGCAGCGCCTCGTCGAGGACCTCACCACGTTGTCGCAGGCTGATGAGGGCGTCTTGCGGATTGACCCGGTGCCGCTCGACCTCGCCGATGTCGCCTCGATCGCCACCGAGCGTCTCCGGCCCCAGTTCGAACACGTCGGCGTCGAGCTCGTCTCCGATCTCGCCGGATCGCCGCTGCAGTCGGTCGGCGATCGCGATCGCCTCGCTCAAGTGATCACCAATCTGCTCGGAAATGCGCTTGGCCACACACCGTCAGGGGGGAGCGTCACGGTGCGCTCAGGACGGGACGACCACCACGTCTGGATCGATGTCATCGACACGGGGACCGGCATTCCCCACGATGAACTCGAACAGATCTTCTACCGATTCTTCCGCGGGTCTGCCGCTGCGACCCGCGACGGTCGATCGGTGCGTACCGGACGAGGAATCGGACTGACGATTGCTCGAAGCTTGGCACGCGCCCACGGCGGTGACGTCGAGGCATCGTCGAGGGGACCAGGAACTGGCGCAACGTTTCGACTGACGATCCCCTCCAGCGGTCCGTCGCTCTAGGTAGAGCGAGTCGGCTCTGGAACCGTCACCCCAAAGTGCCGCTTGAGAAGCCGATGCCGGTGGTGAAACAACAGTTTGGCGATCTACGAAACGAGTGGTCGGCCAAGTCGCAGGCGAGGCTCGATGACAAGCCGGTCGGCGATCAAACAGCCGTGACCCCGGTCCGGCGCCAGGCGTCGCTCGTGGCGCCACCGTCGCTGGAGCCAGGAGCTGGACTCCTCGACGAAGCCTCGGTCGTGCTCGATGTGGTCGAGAGCGAGGGAGTGTCGGTCGAAGGGCAACACGTGGAACAGGAGGAGCCAACTCCTGAAAATGACGTGCCCTGGTGCGACGTCGGTGGGCAGCGTTTGGTGATCGCGTCCGCTCGTCATGTGAACGAACGCACCGTTGTGGTCGACTCAGACGGACGGTGCACCCGCAGCGAGCCAGCGGTAGCGAGGCATGCCTGTGAGAAGTAGCGCGACTCCAAGCGCCATGACGACGACGGCAGCCCAAACTGGCCAAACAAGCCATGCACTCCCGACAGCGGTGACGAGGAGCAGCATCTCGATCGCGATACGGACCGGACCCGGCGTTGCAATTCCCGTCGTTGTCTTGTCGCCCGGGGTGTTGAACAGTGCGGGTAAACCCACGAGAACGATCAAGGCGAGCGGCGCTGGCCACCACGATCCAACGGCATCAGCGACAGCCCAGGGTCCAGCGACCCACGCAACGATCTCGATGCCGAACCTGGTCGCTGATGAAGCGATCGTGTCGAACGGGCTTACATGTTTGGTTCTGTCTGGTCCCGAGGAGGCAGTCATGACGGAGCCCAGAGTACGGCACCCTTGTCGACGACCACTTCGAAGCTCGTGCCGCGGTACCCGTAGGGGTGCGCTTCCCTTCATCACAGCGTCGGGCGACTATCGGATCGAGATTGCTCTGTAGCCGAACGCCTCTCGATCAGTGAGAAATGGTGGTGCGCCAGCGCATATCAACACCTGCACCAGTGACCCGGGAGCCGAGCAGTACGGCACGACTGTGCTCGGTTCGGTGCTCAAGAACGCGCGCAGCGACGCAGCCCGGCCGACGGTCGGCGACGAGGTGATCGCGTGTTCGTGTCTTGGGGTCGGGGGTCTCAGTCGCCCCAGCCGACTCGAGCGCCGACGTCGGCGAGTTCGTCGCGGGTCTCGGCGAACACGGCCTGGTATTTGTACCAGGGGACCGAGTTCCAGAGGTGGTGGACGAGGTGATAGTTCTGGCCGAGCAGGAGCACGTTCAGTGTTCGGCTCGGGAGGGCTCGCGTGTCGTGGAAACGCTCGGTGGAGTCGAAGGGGAGGTGCGGAATCAGATCGAAGGCCAGCGCGAGGAACGAGAGCGACACGAGGAGCGGCACCACGAACACGACGAGGAGATCGACCGTGTGACCGGTGGCGACGGCGGCGACAATCGTGCCGACGGTCGCGACGTCGAACGCGGCCTGCATCCAGAGGTGGCGTTTGGTCTTCGCCCAGCCCTGCCCGAAGTAGCGGGCTCGGTAGGTCCACAGCGGCGCGAGCAGCCAGAGCGGGCGCAGCCATCGTGGTGACCGGCCGACATCCATGTCGGGGTCGATGTCGGGCTGGTTCGTGTACGAGTGGTGTTTCGTGTGGCATGACCGGAACATCGGGAGTGTCAAGGTGAGGAGGAGCGCGGGAGGCCATCCGAGGAAGTCGTTCACCCGGCGGTTGCGATGCGCGACGCGGTGCGAGGCTTCGTGCATGACCGTGAACCCCAGGTAGCGGGCGAGCACGCCAAGGCAGATGGCGGCCCAGGCCGGAACGCCACCCCAGAGGTATGACACCGACATCGCCGAGGTGCCGAGAAACGCGCCGAACATCCACACGGTCGGGTTGCGCCATGTGGCGCTCGTTGGAGCGCCCCGGTGTGACGCGCTCGGACGGATGTTCTTCGGCCGCTCCGCTACGGGATCGATGGTGCTGCTGGAAATCATGAGGTTATGATACAGAATATGAGATTCGTTGCAATACCTATTTTGTTCGAGGAGTCGGTGTGCCGCGGCCGAGGGTGACCGAGACCGACGCCGTGCTGGACGCGGCCGCCCGTCGTCTGGCGTCGCACGGCATCGCGGGCACAACGGTCGACACCGTCGCTACGGCAGCTGACGTGTCGCGTGCAACCGTCTACCGCTACGTCGGTGGCAAGGACGAGATCGTCCAGGAAGTGATCCGCCGCGAAGCAGACAAGGTGCTGGCACAGGTGGCAGCGGCGATCTCTGCGTCCACATCACCAACCGAGGCAATCGCCGGGGCCGTGTCGACGGCACTGACGGCAATCGGCCAGGACCCCGTCCTGGCCCGCCTGACGTCCAGCGATCTGCGCGAGACCTTGCCGTTCATCACAGCGGACTCTCGTGTACTGGTCGATCGTTGCGTGTCGACGCTGTCG
>JAJCXU010000020.1 GCA_029263275.1 Ilumatobacter sp. | reverse complement strand
GGGTTGGGCCGGCAGATGGTGGCGCCGAGGTCCATCACCACCTGGTTCCACACCCAGCCTTGCCCTTCGGGGACTGCTTCGTCCGCTCGGGTCTGGGCTCGTTTCGGTGTCAACCGCTCACCCGCTGTCCGCGCCAGGATGCGAGCAATGTTCGTGTCGACGACCGCAACATCGCGCTCGTAGGCGAAGGCGAGAACGGCGCGAGCGGTGTACGGCCCGATGCCGGGCAGAGCGAGAAGCGCGTCGAGGTCATCGGGCAGCCGCCCGTCGTGCCGGTCGACCACGACGGCTGCGGCCGCCTGCAGATTGCGGGCGCGACGTGGATAGCCGAGGCCTTGCCAGAGTCGCAGCACATCGCCCAGCGTTGCGGCGGCACACGCAGCCGGGGTCGGGAATGCAGCGAGAAAGGCGTTCCATTTGGGAATGACACGCTCGACCTGGGTCTGCTGCAGCATCACCTCGCTCACGAGGATTCGCCAGGGGTCACGTTCGGCGCGCCATGGCAATTCGCGCATTGTCGGGACGCCCCAACCGAGCACCGCTCCGGCGTCGAGCAGGGTCGTCACGCCGAGTCGGTCGGGCTGAGCGACGCCCAGAACGCAGTGGTGCGGTACGGGTAGGCGATGGTTTCGACACCGACGCCGAGATGCCGTTCGATCGCCTCGCGGGACCTGGTCAGCACGCCGAGTCGTTCCGCGGGTGGGAGCGCACTGACGTAGCTCCGCGACAGCACATCGGCAAGCACACCTTCGATGGTCGTGTCGAACGCCCACCTGCACTCGAAGGTCTCAACGTCGCCGAAGCCAGCGTGACCATCGAGCATCTCCATTACGGGGTGATCTCCGATCAACGTCGACGAAGCCGTCGCCCGCTTCTCGTCGACGACATCGCTCAGCCAGGAGGCGGCGTCGATGTCGTCCTCGTTCCAGATCAACCCGAGGCCGCCACTGGGCTTGAGTACGCGTGCGATCTCATCCAGGGCGACCTGGTGGTCGAACCAGTGGAAGGCCTGGCCGACGAGCACCGCGTCGAAATGGTCGTCGGGGAACGGGATGTGCTCGGCAGTTCCGTCGAGCACCTCGACGTCTGGAACGGCGCGGGCGAACTCGGCACGCATCTGCTCCAGCGGTTCAACGGCGTGCAGTTCGCAGATGACCGGCAGCAGACGGGTGAGCTTGCCGGTGCCCGCCGCGAGATCGAGGATGACGTTGTCGCGTTCGAACGCGCCGTGATCGTCCCAGAACGTCAGGGCCTCCTCGGGATACTCGGGGCGCCCGAGTTCGTAGGCCGCTGCTGATGCGTCGAAGGACTGCGCCAGTCGCTGCCGATCGCCGCTGGTGGGGTCGGGCTCAGTCGGCCCAGACATCGGTGCCGTCATACGGCCGCGCCCGGGTCGGCGCAGCATCCTTCTTCCAGATGAGCACCTTGCGCGTGAAGTAGCAGACTTCCTTGCCGTCCTGGTTGAAGCCCTTGGTCTCGACCGTCACGATGCCGCGGTCAGGCTTCGACTTCGACTCCTTCACGGCGAGCACGCGGGTTTCGGCGTGGATGGTGTCACCGTGGAAGGTCGGGAACTTGTGCTGCAGTGTCTCGACTTCGAGGTTCGCGATGGCGGCACCGCTCACGTCAGGGACGCTCATGCCGAGCACCAGGCTGTACACGAGGTTGCCGACCACGACGTTGCGACCCTGCACCGATTCCGCAGCGAACCAATCATTGGTGTGCAACGGGTGATGGTTCATCGTGATCATGCAGAAGAGATGATCGTCGTACTCCGTGATGGTCTTGCCGGGCCAGTGGCGAAGAATGTCGCCGGGCGTGAAGTCTTCGAGGTATCGACCAAAGGGGCGCTCATGTGTCGTCATGAACGGGCAACGTATCGCCCGAGTCGGTCTCAGATCCAATGCCGGCATCGCCGAGCGACGGCGCGGCCTCGTCGGGCGTCGTGTTCGTCAGCTGGCTGTCGCGAACCGCATCGGCGAGATCGACGACATCGCTCCGCCGGCCCCAGCGCAACGCAAAGTCGATCTTGGTCTCGCCCTTCTCTGTTTCGGTGCGCGCAAGTTCCCTGAGACGTCCGAGTCGGTCGCGCTTCTCGATCTTCCATGGCCCGAACCGCAGTGATGCGTACGCGACTGCGCCCAGAAAGATCGGGAAGAAGAATTGCGCGAAGCGATAGGCCGCCACGCCCAGCGTCGCAGTGTTCTCGGTGAGCCCGAAGCCGATCAGCAACGTGACGTAGGCAATGTCGACGTACCCCAGCCCGCCGGGCGTGATCGGAACCGCCGCCAGGAGGTTCGCGAAGCCGAACGCCACGATGAGCGCGTCGATGTCGAGCGAGCCGCCGAATGCCCGCAAGAACACCCACAGTGCCGCAGCATCGATCAGCCAGTTGGCCAACGCGAAGATCATCACTCGCTTCAGCAGTGCCCGGTCACCGATCAACTCCTCAAGGCGCTCAGCAATCTGATGCAGCGCTCCCGCGAGGCGGTCCTCTTCCATTCTGAGCTTGCGTGCGATCCATCGGATCAGCTGCTCGGCACGCCCCTGCCCTTCCATGATGCCGATGACCAGGAACGCGGCGATGCCGATGACGATGATGCCGGTGAGCGCCGCTGATCCGTAGACCGGGTTGACGCCGCGCCGCGGCACCGAGACGATGAGCCCGAGCCAGAACACCAGGTTGAGGACGACGGCGGAGCCGATGCCCGCGGTGGCCAATGCGAAGCCCGCGTCGGGCCCCCTGATCCCGGACAGCGTGAGCAGTCGGTAGCCGAGCGCGGAGCCGGCAGCGTTGCCACCTGGCACGACGTTGGTCAGTGCCCTGGTCGAGAGCTGGATGCGGAACATACGCATTCCCGACAGTGGCGCGGCGGCATCGCCGAGCGCGGCACGAGTGAGGAGTGAATAGAAGTAGAGGGCAACGATCTCGAGCGCGAAACCTGCACCGAGCAGAATGGGGTCGACGTTCTTGAGTTCGCTGCCGGCCTCGACGAACTTCGGCAGCAACCCGACGGCAAACCAGAGCACGAGCGCGAAGAGCACCATCTTGATGCCGAACCGGATCGGGCGGATGCGCGGCTTCATCTGGACATCGAGCTGGGGCATCGCCGGGAGCTCACCGGTCGGCAAGCCATCACGATTCATCTCGTGCGTCTTGTCGAAGGCGTCCGACGCCTCCGATCCCGGCTCAACATTCACGGGTACTTCCTACCTGATCAGCGTGCACCGCAGTGCGCATTGTGGTGGAAACGGCCACGCACGGCGTCAGTCACATACGGCCGGCGGAGCTGATCAGTTGAGTGATCGAAGCATGTCGCCGAGACGCGAGCGCAGTGCTGGAGCGACCGAGATGTCGGTCTTGCCAAGATGGACGAGCACAGCTTCCGCTTCGGGCACGACCAGGATGTATTGCCCTTCGTAGCCGTGGCAGGAGTAGCTGCCCGGGAAGTCGGGCCACGACCACCAGTGTCGGCCATAGCCCAATCCTGTGTCCTCGTCGGTCGCGATCTGATGGGCGGCGTGTGCGGTCCAGCCAGCGGGAAGGATGCGCTCGCCAGCGCCGAGATCGGTGACTCCGTCGTGTCGGTAGAGCTCGCCGAATCGAGCGAAGTCGCGGGCGGTTGCGTACACGTACGACGATCCGACGAAGTCGCCGACGCCGTCGAATTTCGGTTCGGCCGAGTCCATGCCAGTGGGGCCAAAGATCCGGCTGGTGAGAAAGGTGCGCATCGACGCTTCGCGTTCGGCGGGGTCGCCACCAACGGTGCCGTGGACGATGTCGCCCACGATGCGAGCAACGATGTTCGACGTGCCCGACGAGTAGTTCCACACCGTTCCGGGCTCGTGAGACAGCGGTTGACTCGCTGCGTACTCGGCGTGGCTCGGACCGCCGCCACCGAAGAGCATCTCGATGCAGTTCGATGTCGCGCCGTCGACGTAGTCCTCGATGAAGTGCAGGCCTGAGCGCATCTCGAGCAGTTGCAGCAGGGTGATCTCGACCTTGGGCGTGCCTGTCCAGGCAGCGACCGGCGCCGGGGCGTCGAGGTCGAGGAGGCCGTCACCGACCAGGATCCCCACGGCCGCGTGAGTGATCGACTTGGCCATGCTCCACGAGATCAGCGTCGAATCGGCGTCGAGATCGACTCCTGGCTGAAATTCGTTGGCTGGCTGGCTTCCGTACCGTTCGGCGACGACCTCGCCGCGCTGTTGAATCAGCAGGGCGAGCGACCGGCCTTCGTCCTCTGGGCGAGAGAACAGCGCGTCGACGAGGGAGGCGAGTTCAGACATCTGCACGACTGTAGTTCGGCGCCCCATCGCGCCGCCCGACCCGGTCGCCGCTCCGGTGAGGTTGGTGAGATTGTGGTCAGACGAGGCGGGCGGACAGGTCGATGAGGCCGGGCACGTCGTGGATGTCGACGTCGAGCAGCGGGAGTTCGATCACCGGCACGTCACCGGCGAGTGCTTCGAGGTCGACCAGTTCGGCACGTTCGGCCACGGCCAGGTTGGTGAGTTCGACGTGCCAATCGACGTGGTCGGCAAGCGGGCCGTCGTCAAGCTCGAGCAGCACCTTCGCATCGTCGTCGGTGAGCGGTTCGGGCATCGGGTGGATCAGGTTGACCACGAGGCCAGCGAACGGGAACTTCTTGTCGTGGAGTGCATCGAGCAAGTGCTCGGCTTCGCCGACAGCCTCGGACCGCGGGCTCGACACCACGATGAACGCAGTGTTCTCGTCGCGCAGCAGCGCGGACACTTCCTTGGCCCGTTTGCGGAGGCCGCCTTCGATGTTGGCGAGCGACCGGAAGAACCCGATGGTGTCTTCGACGATCTGCGGACCGGCGAGTCGTTTCACGGCCCAGAGGAACATCGAAGCGGCGGTATCGGTGATCTTCGCGAACGCCCGCTGGCCCGCGGTGAGCGCTCGGTAGACGGGGTGACCGAGGAATCCGACGAGCCGGTCAGGAGCTTCGAGTAGGTCGATGGCGTGACGGCTTGGCGGCGTGTCGACGATGACCAGGTCCCATTCGCCACTGGCGTGCAGTTGATGCAGCCGCTCGATCGCCATGTATTCCTGAGCACCGGAGAGGGAACCGGATATCGCCTGGTAGACGGGGTTGTTGAGCACGGCGTCGGCCTGCTTCTTGGTGCTCGACTGGTCGCGCACGAGACGGTCGAATGTCTGCTCGGCGTCGAGCATCAGTGCCCACAATTCGCCGTCGGTCGTGCGCTTGGTGACCCCCGGAACGCGATGTGGCTCGTCTGCCGCGGCATCGTCGCCAAGCCCGAGCGCGTCGGCCAACCGCCGAGCGGGGTCGACGGTGACGACGACAGTGCGCCGGCCGGCCCGAGCGGCCGCCACTCCGAGGGCAGCTGCGGTGGTGGTCTTGCCGACTCCACCGGGCCCACAGGTGAGGATCAGTTTCGACTCGGTGACCGCGGCGTTGAGCGAGCTCATGTGTCGGTCTCGATCTGTGCAGCTACCTCGAGCGCGTCGGTGAGGTATTCGAGATCGTCGGCGTCGAGGCGTGGTGTGGCGAGTCGCGGCAACGTGATGATGGGTTCGGAGCGTGCTGCGGCGAGCCGGTCGATCTGTTCGCGCTGCTGAGCGAGGCGGTTCCGCCCGAACGAAGCTGCTGACTCGAGCGAGGCTTTCGCCGATGCCGACAACTTGAGCTTGTGGGAGCGGGCTGCCATGGCCGGCGACTTCTCGAGACCGGCACGGTCGGGCCAGCAGGCGTTGACGACGAGCGGGAGCAGTGCGATGCCCAGCTCGTCGCCGAGTTCATTTGCGAGTTCGATCACTTCGGTGATCGGTGTCTCTTCGGGCAACGCGACAAGCAGTGCCGAGCAGCGGGCAGGGTTGGTCAGCATCTCGCTGACCTCCTCGGCTTGGTCCATGACCGGTCCGGACTTCACGACATCGGAGAGTCCCGACGCAGAACGGAGGAAGGGTGCCGC
>JAJCXU010000019.1 GCA_029263275.1 Ilumatobacter sp. | reverse complement strand
CGTTCAATAGAAGCACTCGTTCAGTGCGGTGGAGCGTGTCGCGACCAGCTCGGCCTGAGGACGAGAGAGTGGGAAGTCCCACTGGAGGTTCATGAACTCAGGGCCGCGCGAGTAGTGAGTGTCGACCAGTTGGCGCCAGGTCTGATTGGTGACCGGTACGAGGCTGAGCGTTCGGCTGACGTTGGCCTTGGTCGGGCCGACCGTTTGGCTGACCCAGGCCCCGATGTCTCCGACGTCGTCGGGGCGCACCTGCGCCGGTTCACCAGTTGTTGGGTCGGGGAGGGGGACCTCGGGACGACCCATCGCACGATGGAATCGGTCGACCACGGTGACGATCGCGGTGACACCGATCAGCTCGGTATAGGTCTCCTCACCGAGCGTTGCGATCTGTTCGTCTGCCCAGGCTCGGGTGAGTCGGCCCGGGTCGGACGCGGTGCGGTGCACAACTTCCATCGCTGATGCCGAGAGTTCCGCACTGGCCGCGTGTGCTCCGTCGATCGCATTTGGCGAGAGTGCCTGCTTGCGCTCCTGGTCGAGATCGTTGGTCGCGGCATCGCGTACCTCGCGCCACACGGCGACCCGCTGTTCGCCGGTCAACCAGTCGCCGGGTGCGGCGATTGCGCCGATCGTCGAGCGCTGTGCTTCCTCGATGCTGCTCATGTCAGAACAGTAGTGACTGCGCGCCGAAGCGGCGGACGACGGCCGGCGCTGGTTCAGGCGCTGGTTCAGAGTGTGGTTCAGGCGTCGATCGACGCGAAGAACTGAGCGAGGCCTTGCGGATCGAACCGTGCGGTGAGCTGGTTGTCGGCGTCATGTCCGATGTCGAGCGCGGGGCAAAAGAAGTTGGTGTCGCCCACCCAGAAGTGCGGCGAGCCGCTGACGCCACGGGCCAGCCCGTCGTCGTAGTCGGCTTGCACTGCGGCGCTCTTGTCGCTGGGCGTGACGCCGTGTTCAGCGGCGATCTCGGCGAGCACGCCGGGGTCGTCGATGTTACGGCCCTGCTCGAAGAGTGCGGTGCGTAGCGCGAGGCTGACCGCCAACCCGGTGGCGGCATCGACGTCGTAGGCAGCGGCCGCCAGTTCGAGCGCGGGCAGCGTGGTCGTGGGCCAACGGTCGGATCGCAGCCCGGAGAAGTCGTCGACGCCGAGTTGATCCTGCAGGGCTGCTGCTTTGACTTCGACGGCGGAGATGTCGAGTGGGCCTGCGTTCACCCATTCGAGCGGCCAGGCCCGCACGACGACGTCGACGGGATGGTCGAGGCTGCTGACGTGGTCGATGACCCGCTTCAAGCCGACGTGAGTGAATGGACAGGTGATGTCTGCGAAGACTTCGACGGTCGTCATGGCTTCATTGTCGCTGCTCCGAACAGCAGCGGCACCTGTCGTTGGTCCATTCGCGTCACGCGGTCGCAGTGGCCGCGACGACGAAGCCGCGGATCTTCCCAACGAGATCAGCTGCCCCGAAGCGTGCGGCGAGTGCTCGGGTCGACGTGTCGATGGCGGCGGCGAGTCCGTCTGGATCACACGCTTCGATCTCGGATCGCAGTGGCGTGCCTTCGATGTAGGCCCTGGAGGCCAACTCAGGGGCTACCGCGCGGCTCACTGCGTCCACCGCATCGATCGTCACGTCGCCGAACCCGTTGCTCGACACGAGGTCGGCGCGGATCGTCGCGTCGTCGAAGTAGCCGTGCGGCGTCCGGGACATGAACGTCGGTGGCTGGTGCGGGAACATCGTGGTGAGTGCCTGCTCGACGACGTCGACGAACTCGTTGTTCTCGATCCGGTCCCACAGGCTGAAGACGAAGGTGCCGCCCGGACGGAGGACACGGGCGACTTCCGCGTGGGCCGCGGCCTTGTCGGGGAAGAACATCACGCCGAACTGGCACACGACGACATCGAAGGATGCGTCGGGGAACGGCAACGCGAAGACGTCAGCTTGTTGCCACGTGACTGGCCGGTCGGTGCCCACTGACTCGGCGTGATCGAGCATCGGTTGGTTCAGATCGGTGGCTGTGATCGCCACACCGTCGAGCGCGGTCGACATCGCGCGGGTGACGACGCCGCTGCCAGCGGCCACTTCGAGCACATCGGTCGGTCCGATCGCTCCGACGCGTTGGGCGAGGTCGTCGGCGTACGGCTCGAAGATCAGGGGGACCATGTATCGGTCATAGAACTCGGGCACGGACCCCACGAACGCGTTGTCGAGTTCATCGTGTGCTGTCATGAGCGTGCACCTTTGCACAGCGGGTCATATCAAAGTCAGAAGATTCGAAGTCACAAGATCTCGGCTGGATTGTGGCCGACCGCTCAAGGGATTCGTACCCACCGCCGATTCGAGTACATGGACGCAGTGGAATGCGAGATCGAGCAGCTGTACGGAGAAGTGGCGGACGATCCGCGGGACCCGTTCCTCCGCTGCAACCTGGCGTGCCTCCTCGCGTCATCCGGCGACTATCACGCCTCGATGACCCATCTCGGTGTCGCGATGGACGTGGCCGACGGCGCGATTGCCGCTGGCTGCGTCACCTCAGCGATCCGCCAGATCACCGACGAGTTCGCACGTCTCTGGCAACTTCCCAGCGGCTCGTCCCACCTCGAACTCGTCAGTTGACAGCTCGCGGAGCGACCTCTAGCACGCGGTTCACAAGTGCACTATCTTGCATGACGTGGCCTCGCGCCGCGGATCAACGAAGTAGCAGATGTGCGGGAGACGGCCCGGGTCAAGTGACCGCCGTTGGTGAGCGACTGGCGGGCGGCGCGGGAGGGAGCCGCTCGTCAGTTCGCGGCATCCGCTTCGCCCGGACCTACTGGCGTCACTCGAGCTGAGACCGTGCGACACTGGTGGATGGATACGGACTACCTCATTGTTGGCGCCGGCGCGATGGGGATGGCGTTCGCCGACACGATCCTCAACGAGACCGAGGGCACGACGATCACCATCGTTGACCAGCACGCTCGTCCGGGCGGGCACTGGAACGATGCGTACCCGTTCGTTCGTCTGCATCAGCCGTCGGCGTTCTATGGCGTCAACTCACGCCCGCTCGGTGACGATCGCATCGACGCAGTCGGCTGGAACGCCGGCATGTATGAGCTCGCCTCCGGCGTCGAAGTGCTCACGTACTACGACCACTTGATGCACCGCGACTTCCTTCCGTCGGGTCGGGTCGCCTATCTCCCGATGAGCGAGTACGACCCCGACACCGGCGAGGTGGTGTCGCTCACCACCGGCCGACGCTCGAAGCCCGAGGCCACCACGCTCGTCGACGCGACGTACATGAAGGTCAGCGTTCCGTCGCAGCGGCCGCCCGCGTACGGCGTGGCCGATGGGGTGTGCTGCGTGCCGCCCAACGCGTTGCCGAACATTGCGCGATCGGCCGATGGCTATGTCGTCGTCGGCGCTGGCAAGACCGGTGCGGACGCTTGCCTGTGGCTGCTCACGAACGGAGTCGACCCGGACGACATTCGCTGGGTGATGCCGCGCGACTCGTGGTATCTCGATCGGGCGACCATCCAGCCCGGACAGTTCTTCGAAGCCACGGCCGAACGGTTCATCACGCAGTTCCGCCACATCGCCGAGTCGGAGTCGATTCCTGACCTGTTCCGCCGGCTCGAGGGCGACGGTGTCTTGTTGCGGTTGACCACCTCGGTCGAGCCGACGATGTACCGCTGTTCGACGGTCACGCAGGCCGAACTCGAACAGCTTCGCCTCAT
>JAJCXU010000018.1 GCA_029263275.1 Ilumatobacter sp. | reverse complement strand
ATCTCGGCCGCGCGTTCTGCGGAACCGGCTGGATGCCATTTGACCGGCGGCTCGAGCAGGTAGAGCTTGCCGTCCCATGCTGCGGGATAGCCGAGGTACTTGATGTCGACATCGCTGACGCCCTTCACCGGCACGCTGCCGGGCTTGGGATAGGCGAGCTTCTTCTGAATCAACTCGGCCGCGATCGGCGCACGCGAACGGAACGCTGCGATGATTCCTTCGTCCTTGGCGATCTGCAGCAGCTTGTCGAGTTCCTGCTTGGCAATGCCGTAGGAGTCGCGCCACACGATGGGCCTGTCGGTCACGTCGAGACCAGCCGGCAGTACACGCTTCTTGGGAACCGCCCGGGCGCCCTGTGTCGTGATGACGTCTTCGACCTCGCGGATCGCATTGTCGGTCTGCTTCTCCAGCGCTTCACCCATTGCCTCGCGGACGACGCCCTCACTGCCCGCGGCAGCAGTCATCGCCTTCTTCAGTCCGCGGGCCGCGACAGCTGCCTCGAACAACATGTCGGCGTTCTCGCCGACCTTCTGCGTGAGGGTGCCGAGGATCTGCTTCGTCGACCCAGTGGTGTACAGCGTCTCGACGTCGCTGAACATGCGATCAAGCGCCGGCGCCACCGACAGCGCGGTGATTTCGATTCCCTTGAACGCCAGGTAGCCCGTGTCCTTCAGCGCCACCAGGTCGATCACGATCTCCTGGATCAGCGCATCCCGCGCCGCCTCATCGCCGGCCATCGCGCGCATCGTCTGCGCGAATGCCCAGGCCGCGGTCGAGACCGTGCTCCAGTAGGCCTCCACGGCGGTCACCGCACCGCCGATGACGAACTTGCCAAGCTGGAAGGCACTGCGGAAGAAGATTTCGACGCCTGCGACAAGTTTGCAGCCGATGTAGAACGTGAAGAGCAGGTTCTCACTGCACGACGTGTACCCAGGTGCTTCCGCCGGAGGCACGACTGCGGCGAGCGCAACCGACTGTTCCGGCGAGTAGCCGTCCTCGTCGAGCACGTGGATCGACAGTTCGGGGATCTCCTTGAATGTCGCGCCATCCGGCGTCGATGCAAACACCTCGAAGCTGACCTCGGCGAGGCTCGCTTGTGGGATGGCTGCGGTTTGCAGAATGGCCCGCAGCTCGATCTCTTCGCCGGGTGCCACCTGGAACATCGTGATGCCGTCGGCGGTCCGCGCACCCGGTGTGGTGAAGTAGCCATTGCCGGCGTTGCCGTCGACCGTCGGCACGACTCCGAAGAAGACATCAGCGGGGTCCTCGGTCTCGTCGGAGACGTTCTTGAACGTGCCGTCGATCCGGATGACCTTGCCGGCCTCATAGGGCTGTGGGGCCAAGGCGATCCGAGCTTCCAACATCTTGTCGGTGAAGACCTGGAGGTCCTCGTCACCATTCCCGACAACGATGGCGCCCGACATCTCACCGGTCACGGTGGTCGACACATTGGCGTCGAACTTGTCTTCAGCGAGATACACCCAGGTGCGGCTCACCGATGCATCGGCGTCGAGGCTGGTCGGCCATGGATCAGGGGCCGGGGCCTGTTCGACGAGCTTGACTTCGGGTTCGTCTTGGATGTTCGACACGATGCCGAGCGGATCAACGACGAGGTTGGTGATCGGATACTCAGCACTGAGGTTGGTCAGTTTGACCGTGACCTCAACTTCGTTGTCGGCTGGGGTGATCTCCTCGTCTCCGTTGTTGTCCTCGTTCAGCTTGAACGATTCCGGATCGAAGGTGATCTCGATGCCCAGTCCCGAGACGCCACCATTGAACTCGCCAGTCACGTCACCCGTCGGACCGTCCGCTGCGGTGCCGTTCCATGTACTGCCCAACGTGAAATTGCCGGGACGTACCGCCTTCACCTTCGCATCGAAGATCCGCTCGTCGTCCGAACCCAAAGTGAATGGGGGGCTCACGTCGTCGGCCGACACCAACTCAAGCTGGGGCGGAAGGTCGAGTAGGTCGGTGGTGGGCGCGACATCAGCCAGCTCCCCGATACCGCGCGTCGTCGACACGACGACCTTCAGGTCGATTTCCTCTCCGACATCGAACCGGTTGCCGGTGCCCTCGGGGCCGAACACGGCATTGGGGTTGTACACCGAAACACCGAGTTCTGGCGCGTCGACCTCCACATCGTCCGATGCAGTCCGCGTCGAACCTTCAGAGCTTGTCATCGTCAGGGTGACCGTGTAGTCGCCGGGAGCGGTGTACGTGTGGACCGGGCTGAACACCTCCGACGTCGTCGCGTCACCGAAGTTCCACGAGTACGAGGTCGAACCGGTCGTGAACGGCTCGGAGTCGTTGTCGAACCGGAACAGACCGTCGTCAAGCTCTTCGGTGTCGAACGCCGCAATCGGCGCGAGATCACCTTCGACCCGGATCCACGCGTACTCAGCCACGTTCCGGTACGTGCTACTCGGATGTCGATCGGTGCAGTCATAGCGGGGGATCTCGACGCACTCGAGCACTGACGTTCGGATCAAATAGAACGTTGGTCCCCGCAGGAGGTCAAACGGCTTGTCGGCCACCTCGAACTCGCACCGCTTCACCTTGGCAAACCGGTTGATGTACCACTTCTCTCGGTAGCGGGCGTCGCCCCCGTACGCGTACGTATTGCCGAACGATGCCCTGCAGGTGCCCTGCCGAGCAATGCTCGGGGTCCCCTCCGAGCCGAGCGTGCCACAGCTACGCACGTCCTGAGGGTCATTGTTGGCCAGGTAGACACAGCGGATCGTCGATGGCTGGTAGTACTCGATGTGGCAGCCGGTCTGCACATAGAGAACGCAGGCGGGCACGCCGGCTGGGTCGGTCGTGACTGTGAACGAGGACCCCTGCTCGACAGAACCAGACACCGCCGCACCCAGATCGCCGGGGACGCACCCAAGTCCTTCGTTGCCCACATCATCGACGACGCACTGTGGCTCCGAAGTGAATCTCGGCGAGCGCGCTTCGACCACCGGAGAGACATCGGCCGCGACTAGGACGATCGCCACGCTCGCGACGACCGCAAGCGCTGTCGTCAGAATCGACCCGATGAAGGACCATGGTCGACGTCGATGAGAATTCCCCCGGCTCCGCATGCGTCCATGATGTAGAACGCCGGTCACCGATCGGTAACAAACCGGTAACGCCGACAGCTCAGCCGGGTGTGGTCAGCGCAGTTTGCTCAGTCGGGCGACGAGTACTTCCATCACCAGCTCCGGTTCGAGTTCCTTGGCGCCTCGGAGGTCGAGATCCGCCTGAGCAATCCAGTCGATCGCCCGCTTGGTGTTGGCGCCGCCGAGCTTGTTGTAGTTCTGCAGTGCCTTCTTTGCCGGGAAACCCTTCAACCCGGTCGCTGCTGCGGCTTGGTCTTCGTTGCGAGCCTCAGCGCCGTCGAGCTTCGCGATGCCGGCGTAGTGGTTGTGCAGGATCGACATCACCTGGAGCGGGTGTCGTCCGCCGGCATGCACCATCCGTCCGAGCAAGCTGAGCGCCTTCGTCGTGTCACCGACCATGATCGCGTCAGTCAGGTCCCACGGCGGCACTCCCCCGGCTTCACCGATGAATGGCTCGATCTGTGCGAACGACAGCTTCTCGCCGGCACCGTAGGTGCTCTTGAGCGTCGCGAGGATGCCATCGAGTCGGCCGGCGTCTTCGCCGAGCCAGGTCGCGAGCTGCGCTGTTGCGCCGCCGTCCATCTTCAAGCCAGCCGCACTGACTTGGTCGACGAGCCAGCCGCGCTTGTCTCTGCCCGGCGAGGTGTTGTGGACCTTCCCCGACGCTTTGACCGCGTCGGAAAGCTTCTTCGACAGCCGTCCCGTTCCGCCCGCGACAAGCACGAGGTCGGAGGAGTCGAGGGGATTGTCGATGTAGGCCAGCAGCGGCGTCAGGTCGTCAGCGTTGAAACGGCTGACTTGCCGTGCGATGACCACCCGCTTGTCGGTGAGGAACGGCATCGTCTGGGCCGCGTCGACGACGAGCCGAAGTTCGTACTCTTCACCATCGAACTCGTCGACCATCATCGAACGGTCGCCC
>JAJCXU010000017.1 GCA_029263275.1 Ilumatobacter sp. | reverse complement strand
CACTCCTGATCCCTCCGTGATCCGCTGAACGAATACGCGGTGGTGTATTGATCTCCGTCAGTCGCCGATAACGTTGCACGTCGCTGTGCGGGCAGAACTGCACGGTGTGAACACGATCTCGGTCGACCAGAGTGGTCGACGCAGTAACGAAAGAGCGAACGATGGCCGTTCCCAAGAAGAAGACATCGAAGTCGAAGACTCGCAGCCGTCGTGCCAGCGCCTGGAAGCTGCAGACTCCGCCGCGGAGCATTTGCCCCCGTTGTGGCAATGCCAAGACGCCTCACACGGTGTGCGGTAGCTGCGGTTGGTACAAGGACCGCGTCGTCGTCGACGTCTGAGCCGAACAGCATCGTCAGGCCCACCGCACGCATGCTTCCCGTCATCGTCGACGCAATGGGCGGCGATGTCGCGCCGCAACCCAACCTCGACGGAGCTCACGCAGCCGCAGCGGCAGGTACGCCTGTCATGGTCGTCGGCCCCGAGGGGCTCGACGGACTCACTTCGGGTGACATCACCCTGGAGTTGATCCACGCGTCCGAAGTCATCGGCATGCTCGACGACCCCGCACAGGGAGTTCGTCGCAAGAAGGATTCCACCCTGGTTCGCGCCGCCGAAGCCGTCCGCGATGGCAAGGCGAGCGCCATGATTTCCGCCGGCAACACCGGCGCCACCATGGCAGCAGCACTGCTCCGGATGGGACGCATCTCCGGCGTAAAGCGCCCGGCGATCGCCACGCCGATCCCGGTTCCTGGCGGCACGCCGACCGTGCTCCTCGATGCAGGTGCAAATGCTGAGGTCCAAGCCGAATGGCTGGTCCAGTTCGGGCTCATGGGCGCGGTGTACGCCCGGCGGCGGTTCGGCATCGAGAACCCGCGCGTTGGTCTGCTGTCGATCGGCGAAGAACCCGGCAAGGGCGACACGCTTCGCAAGGAGGCACATGCGCTCCTCGCTGCCGCACCGGGAATGAACTTCATCGGCAATGTCGAAGGTCGCGACGTGATGAGCGACAACGTCGACGTGTGCGTCACCGACGGTTTCACCGGCAACGTCGTGCTGAAGACGCTCGAAGGCGGCATGAAGGCCGTCATCGGTGCGCTCCTCGAGGCGTTTGCGCAGCCCGACTACAAGGAGCACGCCGACGCATTGATGCCGGCATTGCTCCCGCTGTACGAGACGCTCAGCCCCGATACGTACGGCGGTGCCGTCCTGCTCGGCGTCGACGGCGTGTGCATCATCGCGCACGGCTCATCGAGCCCCCTGGCGATCGAAAACGGCATCAACGTGGCGCGCGACCTTGTCGAACACGACATGGTCTCCGAAATCCGTGACGCCATCGCTGCAGCCGCACCAGCTGGCTGACCCACCCATCATCCAAAATCCTGCGCTGGCTTCCCGCTGAGCGCGTCGTGGCCGCAGGATTTCGGTAGGGCGGAGCTGTTGTGCGGCTGAGTTAGGCTCGCCGGCATGGCCGCCGAAATCAAGCGTGACGAAGTCCTCAAGATCGTCCGTGATGCACTGTCCGACATTCTGGAGATCGAGCCCGACACGATCAGCGAGGGCCAATCGTTCGCCGATGACCTCGAAGCTGACTCGCTCGCCCTGATCGAGCTGGTTGAGGCCCTCGAAGAGGCGCTGAGCGAGCGGGTCACCGACTTCCGCATCGAAGACGAAGATCTCGAGGATCTCAAGACCGTGCGTGACGCCGTGGACTATGTCCACGAGCATGCCAACGACTGATTCGCCCGACATGCCCGACAACGCCGCGCCTGACTTGGCGGCGCTGGCAGCCATCGTCGGTCACGAATTCTCCGATCCCGCGCTGCTGCGCCGAGCATTGGCCCACCGGTCATGGTGTGCTGAGACGCCCGGCGAGCGGAGCAATGAACGCCTCGAGTTTCTCGGCGATGCCGTCCTCGGGTGGGTCATCGCCGACATCGCGTTCCACCAGTTCGATGGGCTTGCTGAAGGCCTGCTCACAGATATTCGCAAGAGCGTGGTCAACGCCATTGCCTTGGCTGAGATCGCCGAAGAGATCGGTATTGGTCCGTACCTCCTGCTCGGCAAGGGCGAAGCGTCAGCAGGCGGTGCTGAGAAGCCGTCGATCCTGTCGGACGCATTCGAAGCCGTCCTCGGCGCGGTGTACCTCGACGGCGGTACGGAATCGGCCTATGCGATGGTGAAACGTTGGGTGGCTCCACGGATGTCCACGTCAGTCGACCGTCTCGATCAACTCGACCACAAGACCCAACTCCAGGAGCTGGCCGCTCGCGCCGGGCGCGGCGCGCCGATCTACAACGTCACCTCGACAGGTCCGGACCACGCGAAGTCGTTCTCCGCGACGGTGTCGGTCGATGGTGATGTGCTCGGCGAGGGTGACGGCCGGTCGAAGAAGGCCGCCGAACAATCCGCAGCTGCGGTCGCGGCAGCGACGCTCTCCTGAGCGGGCTGTTCGATGCCCGAACTCCCCGAAGTCGAGACGGTTCGCCGAGGCCTCGCGCAACACCTGGTCGGCAGGACCGTCGAACACGTCGACGTCGGGCGCGAGCGCGTCGTGCGACGAACGTCGAGGGAGGCATTGATCGACGGACTGACGAACACCACGATCCTGCGCGCCGAGCGTCGAGGGAAATACCTCCTCATGCCGCTCGATTCCGGCGACGTGATGATGATTCACCTGCGGATGAGCGGACAGGTACTCATGGCGGATCGGGGTGCAGATCGG
>JAJCXU010000016.1 GCA_029263275.1 Ilumatobacter sp. | reverse complement strand
CCCGACGGCGATGTGGAAGTTAGCGCCGAGAACGTCATCGTGAGCTCCGGCTCGAAGCCGATCGAGATTCCGGTCGACGGGTTGACGTCGGAGCGGATGCTCACCAACGAGAACATCTTCGAGATGGAGACCATCCCCGACACGATCGTGCTGGTCGGTGGCGGCGTCATCTCGCTCGAGATGGCCACCGCCTTCCTCGATCTCGGGAGCGAGGTGCACATCGTCGAACTCGCGGAACGGCTGATCGGCATGGAGGACCCTCTCGTATCGTCAACGATCGAGGCAGCGCTGCGCGACCGCGGCGCACACGTCCACACATCCACGTCGATCGACCGCTTCGACGAGGCCGCACAGACCGCCCACCTCACGAATGGTGAGGCGATCGTCGGAGTGGACAAGGTGCTGATCGGTGTCGGCCGCCGTCCTCACCTCGCCGACCTCGGTCTCGAGGACGCCGGCGTCAAGGTCACCCGACGCGGCATCGTGGCCGACGATTGGGGACGCACATCGGTCGACGGCCTCTATGCGGTCGGCGATGTCACCGGCAACACTGCCACCACCCACGGGGCGAACTCAATCGCTCGTCGCACCATTCGAGCAATCGCACTGCCGCTGCCGAAGGTGGGCGATCCGCGGGCCATGCCGAGCGCCGTGTATTGCCGGCCGCAGATCGCATCGGTCGGGCTCAGCATGGCCGACCTCGATGCATTGCCCGAGACGGGCCGAATTCGCCTGGTCAAGCACCTGAAGGACATCGATCGCGGACTGACCGACGATGTCGAGCACGGCTTCGTCGCCGTCGACGCCGAACGCTTCACCGGAAAGATTCTCCGTGCCGCGATCGTTGCTCCCGACGCCGCCGAGATGATCGGCATGTTCACGATCATGATCGACAACGGCATCGGACTCCGCAAGCTCTTTGGCACAGTGCACCCGTACCCCGCGTACTCCCAAGCGATCGGATTCATCGCCGACGAGTTCGCGATGGACACATTCAAGAGCCTGCCGCGCGAATGGTGGGCCATGATGCGCGGCCGATTCGCGAAACGATTCAGGCGGGGCGCACGTTGAGCGCAATGACGGCGCCAACCATCGGCGACCTGTGGTCACCGCAGACAGATGCGGGTGTCGTCGGGCAGGTCATCGTCACCTTGCTGGTGGTCGGCGCCCTGGTCTGGCTTGTTCGCCGTGAGAAGGCACTGGTCCAGCTGGTGCTCGGCATCGGTATGGTCGTGCTCGCATGGTACGGATTTCGGGCGATTCACTGAGCGCCAACCAACCAGTTCGGCTCATCGCCAGCGACCTCGACGGCACGCTGTTCGGGCCGGATCACCAGCTCACGCCTCGCACGGTCGCGGCGGTGCAGGCCGCCGTGGGCGCGGGAATTCATGTCGTCGCTGCGACCGGGCGGTCGACCACCTCCGCAGTGCCGAGGCTTGCACCCGCCGAGGTAATCGACACCGCTGTCTGTTCGAACGGGTCGCTGATCCATGACTTGCCGACCGCGACGACCACCGACCGATTCCCGATCGCACCCGTCATGGTCGATCGACTCCTCGCTTCGCTGTCTGCGGCCGATGACCGTTTCGCGTTCTGCTGGGAGACCGACCACGGCAACGGCTGGGACGACGCATTCGACAACATCGCGTCCATCCATGCAGATCTCGGTGACGAGCGTGGCCTCGAACGTCGTCCGATCGCCAGCGATCACACCACCAAGATCATGGTGTGTCATCCCGAAATCACTCAGGACGAGCTGCGCGAGTTTCTCGTGCCGCTCATTGCGGATCCTTTGACCGTGTCGACCAGCGGCGTGGAGTTCGTCGAGATCACTGGCGTCGGCGTCGACAAGTCCGCTGCGATTGCCGAGCTGTGCACGCGGTGGGACATCGAGCGGAGCGAGGTCGTCGCCTTCGGCGACAATCACAACGACGCAGCGCTCCTCGCATGGGCCGGGTACGGCATCGCCATGAGCAACGGTTCCGACACGGCGCGCGCTGCTGCCGACGATGTGATCGGCACCAACGCGGATGATGCCGTCGCTCGGTGGATCGAAGATCTGCTCAGCAACGGCTGAATGTCTTGGAGCCGGCACAGCCAGCTGCGAGTATCCAACGATGAACGCCGCGCCGACCACGATCACTCCACTGCGATGGGGCATTGCCTCGACCGGCGGCATTGCCGCACAGATGACCCGGGCGCTCCGCACGTTGCCCGACGCTGAGATCGTCGCCGTCGGCTCACGCTCGCAGGAGTCTGCAGACCGGTTCGCGACCGAGCACCAGATCGGCCGTGCCCACGCCTCACATGCCGCGCTGTGCGCCGATCCCGATGTCGATGTCATCTACGTCGCGTCACCGCACAGCGAACACCACGACATGACGATCGCCGCGCTCGACGCGGGCAAGCACGTCGTCTGCGAGAAGGCCTTCGCACTGAATGCGGGCGAGGCCGAAGAGATGATCGAAGCAGCGCGCCGAAACGATCGGTTCCTGATGGAGGCGCTGTGGATGTGGTTCAACCCCGCGGTCACCGACATCCGACGCCGTGTCGCCGCCGACGAGATCGGCAACGTCATCAGCGTCGATGCGGACTTCTGTATCGACGTCCCTGACCCCGAAGGCCGCCACCGCCGGATCGACCTCGCCGGGGGCGCAATGCTCGACCTCGGTATCTATCCCCTGACGTTTGCCTGCTTCGTCCTCGGTGAATACCCGGATCAGATCAAGACCATTGGTCGGCTCACCGATGGTGGTGTCGATGCGACTGTCGGAGGTGTGGCGTCGTATCCGAGCGGAGTCATCAGCACCTTCCGGACCTCGATCGATGCAATCAGCAGCATGGGCGCACAGATCGTCGGGACCAGGGGGCGCATCGAGGTCGACCCACCGTTTCTGTACACCACCGGTTTCACCGTCCACACGCTCAACGCTGACCCGGTAACGGTTGAGCTACCCCACGAGGGTCTGGCGCACGAGGCCGCACACGCGATGCAGCGCATTCGCGACGGCCACACGCAGAGTGACGTGAGCACGTGGGACACAACGATGCAGACAATGCGCCTCCTCGACGAGGTGCGCCGTCAGGTGGGCGTGATCTACCCCTCCGAGCGCTCTGCCGGCCGGCGCGACGACACGAAGCCGTAGATCGCGGCACCGACCCAGATCACCGCGAGCAGGATCACGATCGAGTTCGTGTAGTTGCGAGGCAGGATCGTGTCGTTGTTGAGGCGATCGCCGTAGCGGCGGCCGACGGGCAGCCACATGGCCACGATGATCGCTGTGGTCCAGCCCGCCCAACGGATCCAGAACGGGATCTCCCGGCCGATGATCCGCGACAGCAGCCATCCTGTGCCGACCGAGACGGCGAGCCAGATGACGTCATGGGCAATGATCCCAATCGCTGCGAGGCGGACGGTGTTGAACCACTCGGCTTCGTCGTCGGCGAGCAACAGCCGGGCTCCATAGACGATGATCGCCCAACCAATGACGGTGCCGACCCAGAACAAGACGCCGTACTTGTTGCTCTCCTCGCGGGTTGCCTCGCTCACTTGACGACCACCTTTGAGAGCCACTTGGTCTGATTGACGCCCGGTCGGGCCGGTGCCATCAGCCGGATGGGGAAGCCATGGTCGAGGTGGAGCGGTTCGCCATTGACTTCCATCGCGAGCAGCGTCTGGTCCTGTTTCGACAAGTCCTTCGACACCGTCGATGTTCCGTACCGGCGTCCGGGCGCCGATTCTTCCTGCAGTGAGACCACGTCGACTTCTCGCGGCTCGTCGATTCCCGCCGCTGCCAGGAGGTCGCGCATCCGCACGCCACGCCACGACTCGTTGGCACTCCAGCCTTCGACGCAGGCAATGGGAATCTCGTGTTCGTACTGGTCCATCGCCTGCAGGTCAGCGAGTGAGAACGACGCCAACTCCGTTCCGTCCGCCATCTCGACGCTGAGCCGGTAGTCGGGGCTCTCGGCACGCGATCGCACTCCGATCGATGCGGCCGTGCGATTGACGGGAAAGCCCTGTGGCCCGGCGTTCGGGTGCCGTGCGGACAGGACGCTGAGCCCGCGCAGCGGGTAGATCGTCGCCCCGGCGATACTGACGCCGACCAGGCCCGTGGTTGCCGCGACCCCACCGAGGAAGCGCCGACGATCCAAGGTTGCCTCCGCCGACTCGTGTTCGATTGCTTCCTTGCGCAAGACCTGGCGAGTGGTGGAGATCTTGGCGAAGATGTGGGCGAGCAAGGCGCCGACGACAACGATCGCCATCTTGCCGTGCGCAGCGGGAAAGAAGTACCCGATGTCGACGCCGTAGAACTCCTGTGGGTACCAGTAGGCGACGTTGGTGACGCCACTGAAGAGCATGAAGATCGAACCGCCGACGAGGGGCAGCAGGCTGATCCGTTCGACCAGGTGGGCAAACGAGGTCACGAACGGCCGTTGGACGAGCTTCGGAGCGACCGTGCGCAACTTGGCGAGCAACAGCGGCACGGCGATGACCCCGCTGATCAAGTGTGTCCCCTGAGTGAGGCGGAACAGCCCGGTCGGGCCAGCGGGCCACCACCCCTGGTTGGTGCTCGCGCCCCACGAGAACAGCCCGGTCAAGGCACAGGTGTAGAAGCTGATGCCGAGGACGATGCCGAGCATCGCCGCGCGCCGTTCATCGACCGGCGCTGCTTCGACGTCGCGCACAACGTCGGTGGCGATCCTTGTGATGGCGTTGCTCATACCATTCTCTCCAATTCGACGACCAGGCGGTCGTCGATCTCGTGGACCTGGTGACAGCGCCAACCCGAGTCGGCAATCAGCTCATCAAGCGACATGATCGACACCGTGGCCCACGGGAATGGGGTACCGATCTCGCCGGCATGGTGCTCACGCACGATCATCTGTGTGTTGCCGCCGAAGCGCTCGACTTCGAGTAAGGCATGCCCGCCGATCGTGACGATGGTGCGGAGCCGTTCGAGCATCTTGGCAGGGTCACCGCCGATGCCGATGTTCCCGTCGAGCAGCAGCACCTGCTTCCAGCGCCCTTCGAAGGGCACCGGGTCGAACATGCTCTGGTGGACGCACCAGGCTCCATTCGCCCGGGCGAGGTCGACGAGTGCGGGGTTGGCGTCCAGGCCAAGCGCAGCGACGCCACGTTGGCGCAGATATGCCGCGGCGCGGCCGGGTCCGCAACCGACGTCGAGAACGGGACCTTCGAGCCGTTTGAGAAACCGGCGCTCGGATCGAGACGGTGCGGCGCAGTATCGGGCGACTTCGAGCTCGATCGTGACGCCGCAGTCCGACACCAATGCCGGCTGTTCTGTCATTGCGGATCGACCTGCAAACATGAGACAAGACCATAGGAATTGGCAGGTGAACGACTACGTTCAACTGTGGAGACATTCCCGAAACTTCCCCATGTGCAGCAGTTCCTCGCTCCTCGTGATTCGTAGCGTCGCCTGATGCGCGACACCGACAACCGTTCGGATCCCACCGTCGATTGGATGACGGCCGACATCGCTGAGCGCTGCCGAGAAGCGTTACAGCGCCTGGAATCGTGCCAGGGCCCGACCACTCACCTGGCTGAGGCCGCCATGGTGTTGCGTAGCGCTGCGGACGATCTCGTCAGCCTCGTCGAACTGGTCGAAGGCCCAGATGCGGCGGCGCGTGTTCGCACCGACGGGCCCTCTGCGTTCGACCTGGCATTTCGCAACGCGAGCGAACAGGCCAAACGCGGCTGA
>JAJCXU010000015.1 GCA_029263275.1 Ilumatobacter sp. | reverse complement strand
CTCCAACGCGAACGCGACATCGACCTCACGTTGTTCTCGCCTCGCGCCTCGTGGATGGGCCACCACATCGGCAACGAGCACACGAGCCGGTTCTGGACCGAGCACTGCAACGATCTGATCAGACGGATGTGCGACCTCTATCCCGACAACTTCGCGCCCGTCTGCCAACTGCCACAGTCGCCGGGCGTCAGCGTCGAGAGCTCGGTGCGCGAGCTACGTCGCTGCGTCGAGGAGATGGGCTTCATCGGATGCAACCTCAACCCTGACCCGTCCGGCGGCAACTGGACCGGCCCGCCATTGTTCGATCCGTACTGGCGACCGCTGTTCGAGGCGATGTGTGAACTCGATGTGCCCGCGATGGTGCACGTCAGCGCCAGCTGCAACCCGAACTTCCACTTCACCAGCTCGCACTACCTCGGCGCCGACACGACCGCATTCGTCCAAGCGATGACGTCGGGTCTGTTCAATGACTTCCCGACCATGCGATGGGTCATCCCCCACGGCGGTGGCGCGGTGCCGTATCACTGGGGCCGCTTCAAGGGCATGGCCGAAGGCAACGAGGGGTGGGCGCAGCTCGCCGACCTGATGGACAACATCTTCTTCGACACCTGCGTGTATCACCAGCCCGGCATCGACCTGCTGGTCGATGTCGTTCCGACCGACAACATCTTGTTCGGGTCCGAGATGGTGGGTGCGGTCAAGGGCGCCGACCCGGACACCGGCGAGTTCTACGACGACACCAAGCGCTACATCGATCGCGCCGATCTGACCGACGAGCAGCGTCAGAAGATCTTCGAAGGCAATGTCCAGCGGGTGTTCCCGCGACTTCAACTCCCTGGGGGGGCCCAATGAACCGACACCTCATCAAGCGGCACATCGAACGCGCCGACGCGCAGGTCATCAATCGCCTCGGCGAGGCCGGCACCGCCACCGTGCACGAGGCCATCGGCCGAGTCGGCTACGTGGGTCCGTTCCTCCGACCGATTCAACAGGACACGAAGATCGCCGGTTCGGCAGTCACCGTCTTGAGCCATCCCGGCGACAACATGCTGATTCACGCGGCGGTCGAGATGTGCGGTGAGGGAGACATCTTGGTGGTCACCAACACGGCGCCGTCGACCCACGGCATGTTTGGTGACCTCCTCGCGACGTCGCTGATGGCGCGCGGTGTGCGCGGTCTCGTCATCGATGCCGGCGTGCGCGACACGGCTGACCTGCGCTCGATGGGCTTCCCCGTCTGGACGCAGCACGTCTCGTGCCAGGGCACCGTGAAGAACACGCCTGGCTCGGTCAACGTGCCGGTCATCCTCGGTGGAGTCACCGTGCAGCCCGGCGATGTGATCTGCGCCGATGACGATGGCGTCGTCGTCGTCGAACGTGCCGACGCCGCCTGGGCGCTCGAGCAGAGCGATGCCCGGATCGCCAAGGAAGCGGTCATGCGCGACCGGTTGGCAGCGGGTGAGCTCGGCGTTGACATCTATGGGCTTCGCCAGAAGCTGATCGACCTCGGCGTCGAATACATCGACTGACTGGCCTGAGACGGTCAGAGCGCAGCGGTTCGCGTCAATCGGTCCAGTTGAGCAGTGCGTCTTCGACTGACCGGAGGTGAGCCTGCATCGCCCGTTCGGCGCCGTCACCGTCGCGGTCGACGATCGCGTCGACGATGTTGCGGTGCTGCGGCAGCGACACGCTCGAACGCCCCTGCTGCAACGACAGCTGGAACTCTTGGTGGGTACCGCGATGGCGGAGGTTCGCGACGAGTTCACCGGCGATCGAGTGTCGGCTGATCTCTCGGATGCGCCGATGGAGCACCCGATTGAGTTCGGAGTAGGCAGCCTGATCGTCACCGTCGACGGCGGACTCCATGCGGGCGAGGAGGGTGCGCAGTTCGGTCCGCTCCTCATCGGTCGCGCGTTCTGCGGCGAGACGGGCAACCAGGCCTTCGAGCACCGCTCGCGCCTGAGCGATCTCGATGGCGACTTCGATCGGAATCCGCCGAACCGTCGCGCCGCGGTTGGCTTCATGGATGACGAGGCCCTCGGCGCTCAGCTCCACGATGGCGGACCTCACCGCGGCGCGACCGACGCCGTAGCGCTCGGTCAGCTGGAGCTCGATGAGACGTGTGCCGGGCGGGAAATCGCCGCTGAGGATGTCCGCCCGGAGTTGTTCGGTCACGTCAGCCATGGTGCGTTCAATCTAGGCAGTCTGCCCAGCTAGAAAGGAGCCATGGCCCGCCACGCAATCAAGACGCCGCCCCACCACGCCACCTGGCAGCAGTTCCTCGACGTCTGGAGAGCGGCTGACGAGATCGAGCTGTTCGAGTCGGCGTGGAACTGGGATCACTTCTACCCGCTCGCCGAACCGTTCGACGGCCCGAACCTCGAGGGGTGGACGATGTTGGGCGCGCTCGCCCAGGCAACGTCGCGCATCCGGATCGGTGCGATGGTCAATGGCATGCACCACCGGCACCCGGCGGTCACGGCCAACATGGCCGCAACACTCGACCACCTCTCCGGGGGTCGTTTTGAACTGGGCATGGGTGCGGGGTGGAACGTGATGGAGTCCACGGCCTACGGCATGGACCTCGGCAGTCTCAAAGAGCGCTCCGATCGATTGGAGGAGGGTCTAGAAGTGATCGTGTCGCTACTGACGCAGACCTCATCCACGTTCTCCGGCGAGCACTTCCAGCTCGAGAACGCCTGGTGCGAACCGAAGCCGGTGCAGGATCACATCCCGATCGTGGTCGGCGGCAAGGGCAAGCAGCGCACGCTGCGGACGGCCGCCCGGTTCGCTGACCAATGGGACATGACCTTCCCGGCTCAGCCGAGCGATTGGCAGGAACTTGATGCGGTACTGCGGTCGCACTGCGACGACCTGGGCCGTGACCAGGCCGAGATCACCCGATCAATCCACCTCGGCTTCGGCGAGGACGACGATCTCAATGCGCTCGCCGACCAGGCGGCATCATTCTTCGATGTTGGTGTCGACGTGGTGGTCTGGTCGATGCGTGGCGCCATGGACGCCGCGCGGCTTGAGCCGTTGGCCGCCGCGCTCAGCTGAAGTCGAACAGCGTTTCGGGGTTGGTGACCAGCACCTGGTGACGGACGGTCTCGTCCGGTACGAGGTCGACGAGGAGGTCGACCAGGTCGCCGTCGTCGGGCATGTGGCGCACATTCGGGTGTGGCCAGTCGGTGCCCCAGAGCACCCGATCCGGGGCGACTTCGACCAGCGCGCGGGCATACGGGACGACGTCGTCGTACGGGGGTGGGCCATCGGCGGTCAGTCGTTCAGCGCCGGAGATCTTGACCCAGGCACGTTCGTCGCGCATGAGGTCGAGCAGCGTCTGGAACGGTGCTTGATCGATGCCGTCGGCGGTCGGGACGCGAGCCATGTGGTCGATGACGTACGGGCAGGGCTTGCGGTCGAGGAGCTCTGCGTACTCGGGCAGGTCCTTGGCATCGAAGTGCAGCACGATGTGCCAGCCGTAGGGCTGCACCCGATCGACGAGCCGCCAGAACACGTCGAGCTCCGGTGCGCCGCCGAGATGCTTCACGAAGTTGAAGCGGGTGCCGCGCACGCCGGCGTCGTGGAGTTGGCGAATGTCGGCGTCGGTGAATGACTCGTCGATCATCGCGACGCCGGCGTATCGGCCGTTGCCTCGCTGGAGAGCGTTGACCATCGCCGCGTTGTCGGTGCCGTGGCACGACGCCTGCACGAATACCGCCCGCGACAGACCGAGTCGTGCCTGGAGCACTTCGAATTCTTCGAGGCCCGAATCGGGGGGCGTGTAGGAACGGTCGTCCGAGAACGGGAACCGAGCGGCGGGTCCGAACACGTGGCAGTGGGCGTCAGTCGCCCCGGGCGGCGGGGTCCACTTCCGTGGCGAGTGCGGGTTTGGGTGCGGGCCGGGGATCGATTTCATCACAGCTTCCTCTCTTCGTGGGGTGCTGGGAACACGACGCCGTCCATCAATGCGCGCGCCGTTCGG
>JAJCXU010000014.1 GCA_029263275.1 Ilumatobacter sp. | reverse complement strand
GTGTCCGGCTCTAACACTTTGCGGGCCTGGTCATGGTGGTTCCCCGCCGGGGTATCCCCGCCCCCGGACTGTCTGTGCCTGCCACTTACTGCCGGGGGGCGCGACGCAGCTACGGTCGGCGAGATGAGCGATGCCGCAGCGACTGGCCGACGCACCGACACGGTGATTGACACGATCGAGCAACTCGAGGCGCTGTACGGCGACCCGGTTCCGACGGCGATCACGAAGGAGGTCGATCGGCTGGTGCCACTGCACCGACGGTTCATCGAGATGTCGCCATTCGTGGTCGTGTCGACGAGTGGCGAAGGTGGGCTGGACTGCTCGCCGCGCGGAGACCCTGCCGGTCTGGTCACCGTGATCGACGACCGAACGTTGCACCTGCCGGACCGTCGGGGCAACAACCGCCTCGACACGCTGCGGAACATCGTGAGCGACCCCCGAATCGGGTTGCTCTTCCTGATCCCCGGGATCGGGGTGACCCTGCGGGTCAATGGTCGCGCCCGATTGCTCGTCGATGACGAATTGCGCCAGCGGTATGCGATGGGCGACAAGCCGCCGACGCTGGTGATCGAGATTGCGATCGACACCGTCTACACCCAGTGCCCGAAGGCGCTCATTCGGTCAAGGCTCTGGAGCGACGATGCTCGTCGCAGTCACGACGGCAGTGATCCCGTCCCGACTGTCGGACAGATCATGGAACAGATCACCAACGGCGAGTTCGATGCCGACGAGTACGACCGGACCTATCCCCAACGCGTCGCCGACACGATCTACTGACCGGGTTCGATCGAGATGACTTGCACGCCGGACTCTTCGTCGGCCATCCGCTCGTCGATGTCGACGAAGTACTGCACGAGCGCACCGGTCTCGGGGTCGAACGACAGATCGAGCGATGCGTAGCCGTCGTCGATGATCGACTGGATGGCGGCAAACAATGTCAGCATCGTGGCCGGACCGGGGTCGAAGGACGTCTCGTCGATGAGGGCGACGTGGTCGGTGACCTCGCCGTCGACGATGGTGTCCTGCCATTCCTGTTCTGGGCAGAAGCAGAGTTGGCGCGTCACCATCGTGTACGAGGACGGGCCGTGCGTACCCCAACGGTCGACTGCGGCATCGAGCTGTGCTTGCGGGGAGTCGTCGGCCGGCGTCGTGGCCGGAGGGTCGGTGACGGGGACGGGGACGGGTGGATTGGTCACCGGGACGCCGGTCGCGGGAACCTCGGTCGCCGGGACATCTGGTGTGGGCAGGGTGTCACTGGGCGCACCGCCGTCTGATCCGCAGGCAGCGGCAAGGCAGGTGAGTGCGACAAGGAGGGGGAGTGCACGTCGGGTCATGTGAGTTTGACGTTTCCCCGACCTCTGCAGTTCCCCACCCATCCGAGTCAAGTCAGGCACCACTGCAGGCATGTGCCCACCGTAGAAGACCTACCCTGGTGAGATGACGGAGATCGAGCCACAGGAGCACGACAGCTACCCAGGTTTTCCCGGTGTTGAGCGGTACGAGACCGTGCGATCACCCGCGGAAGAGCGAGCCCACCGCAAGGAGATGTGCGCGGTCGGTTACCAGATTCTCGGCGCACAGCGATGGGGCCAGACCGGTGACGGCCACGTGTCGGCGCGTGATCCGATCCTCACCGATCACTTCTGGCTCCTCGACTGGGGTGTGCCGTTCAGCGCAGCCACACCTGACCAGCTCGTGCTCGTTGGTCCTGGCGGCGAGGTGATGGACGAGGCGGGCAACTCGACCGGCGCGGTCAACACCGCTGGCTACAACATCCATGCGCCGCTGCTCGCCGCGCGGCCCGACGTCGTGAGCGCGTGCCACACGCACACCGGCTACGGCACGCCATGGTCGGCCAACGTCGAACCGTTCCGTGCGCTGAGCCAGGAGTCGACGGCGTTTGTGTTCGATCAGGCGTTGTTCGACGATGAAGAAGTCGAAGTGCTCTCGGTCGACGGCGGCAAGCGCATTGCCGCAGCGATCGGTGAAGCGAAGCTGTGCATCCTCCGGAACCATGGCCTGCTGACCGTCGGACGGACGGTCGAAGAGGCTGTCGGCTGGTTCGTGATGTCCGAGCGAGTGGCCGAAGTGCACGTGAAGGCACCGAACGGCAAGGCGATCTCCGACGAGGCTGCAGCCATCGCCGCCGCCACGATGTCGACCGACTTGACCGGGTGGCGGGTGTTCCAGTGGCTACGCCGGAGTCTGCTCGTTCAGTAGTCGATCGCTGCGAACTCGCGCAACTTGCTCATGCGGTGGCGTGCATCGATCATGCGCACGGTGCCGCTGTGTGAGCGCATCACGAGGCTCTGTGTGCGCGCTCCCTGGCTGTCGAACCGGACGCCGCGGAGGAGTGCGCCGTCGGTGAGACCCGTCGCAGCGAAGAAACAGTTGTCGCTCGTGATGAGATCGTCTTGCATCAGGATGCGGTCGAGGTCGAACCCGGCGTCGAGCATTGCGGTGCGCTCGTCGTCACTCTGGGGGAGGAACTGGCACTGGATTTCGCCGTCCATTGCCTTCATCGCTGCTGCGGAGACGACGGCCTCCGGTGTGCCGCCGATGCCCATCAGCACGTCGATACCGGCATCGGGCCAGCAGGTTGCGACCGAGCCGTAGACGTCGCCGTCGGTGATCAGCCGGATACGACAGCCGCTGGCGCGAACCTCGTCGATCAGATCGGTATGGCGCGGACGGTCGAGGATCACGCACGTGAGGTCGCCGACGTCTTTGCCGGAGGACTTGGCGATCCAGCGCAGGTTCTGGGTGGGGCTCGCCGTGATGTCGATTGCTCCAACGGCACTCGGGCCGACGGCAATCTTGTTCATGTAGTACGACGGTCCGGGGTCGAGCAT
>JAJCXU010000013.1 GCA_029263275.1 Ilumatobacter sp. | reverse complement strand
ATCCAACGCTCACCTGCTCGCCGGCACCCGCTCCGAAGCCCGAGCCCTCAATGCGCTCGCCCGCCAGAAAGCAGCAGCATCCGGAACCCTCACCGGAACAGCCCTCACGATCGGCGGCAACGACTTCCAAGTCGGTGATCGCATCGTCCTGCTCCGCAACGACATCGGGCACTACGACCTCGACACCCATTCACGATGCCGTGTCGACAACGGGATGATCGGCACCATCACCGCAATCAACCACCACACCCAAGAGGTCGATCTGCAACTCGGCAACCAGCGCACCATCCGACTCACCGGGGCCTACGTCCGAGCCGGGCATGTCGATCACGGATACGCCACCACCATCCACAAAGCGCAAGGGATGACCTGTGACGACATCTTCGTCGTCGGCCCCGCCGGCCTCTACCGAGAAGCCGGCTACGTGGCCTTATCCCGCGCCCGCAACACCGCCCGCCTCTACGCCACCACCAAAGACGCCGCAAGCGTCGGCGAACGACCGCACACCGACCACGCCATCCCACTCCCCTCGGAACACGTCGACGACCCCGAACACGACCTCATCACAACGCTCGAACGATCCCAAGCCAAGAGCTTTGCCATCGCCCAGGCACCGCAGCTGATCGAGATCGCACGGGTCGCACATGAGCACCACCTCGGCTCCCTCACCGCCCGGCAGCAGGACGTCCGAGACACGATCCGGCAGCTCGAAGCAGACGGGTTCACGGACCCCACCGATGTTGCACGAGCCCTCGCACGGGCCACATCACATCGGTCGTTCATGAACGTCGGCAGCCGAGTGAACGCTCTCGATTGGGACAACGTCGGGACCATCACGCACCTCCACGACACGACCGGAGCCGCAAGCGTTCAATTCACGACCAGCGACGGCAAACACACCCGAACCCGAACCATGCCGTGGTCCGACCTCAGGCCGATCGACCACCCCGAACCCGCCGACATCGGCGAACGGGCGAAGAGCTACCTCGACGGAATCGGCGACACGATCGGCCACCACGTCACCGAGTGGAACAGCGCCCTCGCCGATCACGGCATCAACCCGGACGAACCCGCAATCGTCCCAGCGGCGATCCAACACCGCACCCGACAACTCACACACCAGCTCCGAGCCACACCACCACCTTGGCTCGACACGTGGCTGGGCAACCGGCCGACCGACCCGACCGGCGCAGCCGTCTACGACGACGAAATCCGAGCCCTCGCTGTATGGCGAGACACCCAACAACTCGACACAGCGACATTCGGCTACGGACCAGCACCCGTCAATGCCGCCCTCCGCGACGAATGGCGAACACACATGGACCGGGCCCTCGACGCCCACGCCTGGCTTGCCGAACACCGACCATCGCCGGCACCCGAAGCGTCGATCCCGATCGAGCTACGAACCGCGCGCGAACGCCTACAAGAACTCGACGCATTGTTCGCCACCGCCCCTCCCGACCAGCGCAAGATCATCGACTCACTGCTCCACAGCAAGCTCACCATCGAGGAGAAGGGCGAGGCCCTCCGGACCGCGAACTCCAGCCAGGAAGCGCGGCGCGACTGGATCCTCGAACACTGGCCCCACATCGTCGAACACCATGAACTCACAGCGATCTCCGACCAAGCCGACGCTCTCCACCACTGGCCCGAACCACTCCCCGCAGCAGCCCAAGTAGCGCTCGACGAACTCCGAGCAACGATGGTCGACACACCCGAGGAAGCGACCATCGGCGAGATCGAAGCTGCCATCGATCAGCGCGACCCTCACCATGAACTCCGCCGACTCACCGACGAACGAGCACCACTCGAACGGCAACTCCTCGCCCTCCGCTCCACTCTCGACGACCCCGACCTCCCGACGTCGATCATCGGGCAACACGTCGCTCGGCTTCACGAGAGGCTGGATGACCTCGATTCGAGGATTGAACACACCGACGCTGACGTCGACATGTGGGATTGGGGCCAACGGATCGACCCGGTGCTCGACGGCGCTCTCGCCCGCCGCTCCAACCACCTCGCCTACACCGCCGTCACCAACGAGGATCCATGGGTTGAGAACCTCGTCAAGGAAATTGCTCGCCTCGATCAGTCAACCGATGCTGCATCGCTTTGCCTTGCGATCACTGAGGTCGCCACCTACCGCGAACTGGCCGCCGTCGACTCAGCTCAGCCTCGTGGGCGACCGCCATCGGATCCTGTTTTGGAACGCGAGTACAAACGACTCTCATTCATCATCACATCGACCCCCGAGTCCGATCTTCGCACCGAAGTTCCGCCCCCGATGTGAGCGTCGGCATGGCCAGGTGCCGGACTGGGATGGCATACCGCGACTTCGAGAGCGAGGCGCCCGCCTCCCTCGCTGGATCTGGGTCGATCGGGTCCGTCTCGAGTGCAGCTCAGCAACCGACGAGGATCAATTCAGTTCGGAGCGAGATCGTTGACCAGCCGGGATACAGCCGGGCGACTGGCGGTGGAAAGTTCAGCGTTGCGATAGTCCTTCTCGCCAATTCCTCAAGGAAGCTGCCGGTCGCAATCCCCGTCAGGTTTGCCGGTCCGGCTGCGACCCAAGCCCTTCGGCGTCGCTGCGAATGTCGGCCAGGGTGGTTCGTAGGGCTTCCAACTGGGCGATGAGAACGTCCTTGCCCATCGCACTGTCAATTCGAGCGCGGACGTTCAGTGATTGACCAAGTCCGGCGAAATCACCAATTGACTTGAGGTTGTGGAGCGAGATCCCGAGTTCAGACCGGGCGGTCGAAGTCCGGCTCGCGCTGCTGCCGCTCATGCCGGCTGCGTAGTCCAGGTTGCTCGTGAGGGACGGTTGCGGAATCTCGTGCCGGAGTTCACGAAGCCGGGCCTCCGCAAGGATCGTTGCTCGTTCCAGTTCGTCGAGGAGTCGATCTAGCTCTTTCAGCGTAGATCCACTTGAGAGCGCAAGGCATATCTGGAGTTCGTTGACTCCGTCGATGGCCAGTTCGGTCGATTCGCCGAGATCGGTTGCCAGCGAAGATGCAGAAACACCCAAGACCTGCGCACCAGCGCCCGCTACAACGATCAGCGTTCCGACAGACCGCAGCACACGTTTAGCAGCGCTCGCAGAGCAACCAATCGTTCGAACGTCCGGCTCGGGCGCGCGCTGCTCGACGTTCAACTCGCGCACGACGTTTCCAAGTCGATCCGAGATCGATTGCAGCAAAAGGCGGTGTGGGCTCCGCTCTGCGATGGCGCCGAGAAGCCGATCCACATCGGATCGACAGGAATCAATCAGCCGGGCGGACTGGTCCATCGCTGCTAGCAACTCGACCTGGTCGGGCGTTCCGCTCGCCTTCTTCACTCGCCTCGATGACATCAGTTCATGGTAGTTCGGTCGATTCTGGGCGTCAGACCGTCGCGTCCTCGCCTACTGGCGTGTCTCAGCGCCGTCGTGGGACGCGCCATGTTCGAGGTAACCCGGGTCGAGTTGGACTACTGGAACGGGCGTCTCGATCGGAGTGGCTGCTGGTGTCTCCACCGGACTCTCAGGCGCAGGTTCTGTTTCAGGATCAGGCATGGCTTTGCTCCTTGTGCGGTTGAGGGATCATACGTTGATGGGGCTACGGAATCGAGAGAGCTAGCCAGATCATCGTCGTCACGGTGGCCGCAATCGCTTCAGCAACCACCAGATGGGCGAGCTTGCCAAGCCGATACTCGTTGGAGGCCGACGACTTCGCCATCCCGGCAATTCCGGCGAGCAGAAACGGTTCAAGGGTGAGACGTGGATCGTTGTAAGTGGGGTCGGCGAGTTGCTCGGGTCTGTTGTACCAGGACCACTTCCATGTCCAGAGCACAGCACCAAACAGCACGACGGTCACAAGCAGTGCGATGCAGGCCAAGACCACCTCGCCAGTTTCAGCCCGCTTGGCTGCGTCGGCTCCGAGGAACGCTGAGACACTCAGCGTGGCGACGAGAATCACATTCGCGCGTGAACGTAGGGCGTCGACCGTCTCGCGTTGGATGTCGAGGGCGCGACGAATCTCATCGTGCCGG
>JAJCXU010000012.1 GCA_029263275.1 Ilumatobacter sp. | reverse complement strand
CGAGTGACCGCGACCTTTCCGCACCGCATCTCTTCGTGGGGTCCGCTGCGGGTGTACCTGCGCGACTGGATCTACTTCAAGCGGATGTGGTGGTCGATTGTCGTCGGGTCGGTCGTACAGCCGCTGATGTTCTTGCTCGGCGTCGGCCTGGGCGTCGGTGAGCTCGTCGATCGTGGACCGCAAGCGGCGAACCTGCTCGGCGACACGTCCTACTTCGCCTTCTATGCAACGGCGCTGATGGCGACGACTTCGATGTTCGTGCTCGCCCAAGAGTCGATGTGGCCGACGATGGATGGGTTCACGTGGTCCCACGCCCACGAGGCGATGATCAGCACGCCGCTCAACGCCACAGACATCGTGTTGGGCAAGACCCTGCACTACGCGGTGCGCGGCATCGTCACGAGTGGTGGAGTCGCCGTCGTGCTGGCGCTCTTCAGCGACACGCGTTCGCTGGCGCTGATTCCTGCGGCATTCGTCGGGATGCTGACCGGCCTCGCCTTCGCGCTGCCGATCGCCTCATGGACGGCGACACGCACGACCGACACCTCGTTCCCGGCGATCCTGCGGTTCGTGATCATTCCGATGTTCCTCTTCGGCGGCGCCTTCTACCCGATCGAGCAACTGCCGACGTGGCTGCAACCGGTGGCCTGGTTCACCCCGCTCTGGCATGGCGTGGAGTTGTGCCGAGGTCTCGTGCTGGGTGGCCTGAGCCCCGCGGGTGGTCTCGGCCACCTCGCCGTTCTCCTCGGCTTCTTCACCGCCGGCCTGATGACCGCCCGCTCCACGTTCGACAAGCGGCTGCGCCCATGACCACCACCCCCCAGAGTTACGCATGGGGTCAGGCCCCTTTCGCAACTCTGCGCCAGCAAGGGTCCGAGGTGTGCCCATGAGCGTCAGCCTCAACCCCGCCGCGCATACCCGCATCGTCCCGGCGGTCGTGTTCGACATCAAGCGTCCACAGCGCATGGTCGAGCGCAGCATCCTGGTCGCTCGTCGATCTTGGATGGTGCTCTTCAGTGGCTTTTTCGAGCCCTTCTTCTACCTCCTGTCGATCCGCATCGGCCTCTCCGCCATGGTCGGCGATGTCGAGACCGGTGGCAAGCTCGTTCCGTACGACCAGTTCGTCGCTCCTGGTCTGATGGCGGCGTCGGCGATGAACGGCGCTGTGTTCGACTCGACGATGAACGTGTTCTTCAAGCTGAAGCATTCGAAGCTGTATGACGCGGTCTTGACCACACCGATGTCTGCAGGCGACGTCGCGCTCGGCGAAATCGCCTGGGCAGTACTGCGCGGGGCGATGTACTCGACGGCATTCATGCTCGCGATGTGGGCGATGGGCATGGCGCAGTCGCCGTGGATCGTTCTGTCGGTGCCGATCTGTGTGCTCATCGGCTTCTCGTTTGCGGCGATCGGGATGTCGCTCACGACGTTCATGCGCTCGTGGGAGGACTTCGAATACGTCCCCGCGGTCACCCTGCCGCTCTTCCTCTTCTCCGCCACGTTCTATCCGGTATCGCAGTACGGCGACTGGGCCTGGGCGGTGCAACTCAGTCCGCTGTATCACGGCGTCGAATTAGTCCGAGCTTCGAACCTGGGTGAGTGGTCATCAGGTCTCATCGGGCACGCAGCCGTACTCGTCGCGCTCGCCGTCGTCGGCGCCGTCGTTGCCTCGCGCCGCATCGAACGACTCCTGCTGACCTGACCCTCCCGCGCCAGAGTCACAGCGGGGCCGGGTACATCTGTGACGCGGTGCCTCGACGCGGCGGGCCGATTAGCTTCGCTGCATGACGATCTTGGATGCAGGTGCGGTCACCGCTCACACGAACACAACGTGGGAAGGCATCGTGCCGGTGTTGCACGACTACATCGCGATTCCCAACGTCTCGCTCGACTTCGACCCGGACTGGAGCGAACACGGATTCATGGCGGAGGCCGTCGATCTCATCGCCGCATGGTGCCGCGACCGGCCCATCCCGGGCATGACGCTCGACGTGATGGAGTTGCCCGGTCGCACACCGATGATCGTGATCGAGATACCGCCGGCCGGTGGCGGGAGTGCAGACGACACCGTGCTGCTGTACGGCCACCTCGACAAACAACCCGAGATGGAGGGGTGGCGTGACGGTCTCGGCCCGTGGACCCCGGTGCTCGAGGGTGACCGGCTGTACGGACGAGGCGGCGCCGACGACGGCTATGCGGCATTTGCCAGCCTCACCGCGATCGAAGCGGTGCACGCTGCGGGCGGAGCACACACGCGCTGTGTGGTGTTGATCGAAGCAAGCGAGGAGTCGGGCTCGCCAGACCTCCCCGCCTACATCGATGCCCTCACTGAAACGATCGGTACGCCGAGCCTGGTCGTGTGCCTCGACTCAGGCTGCATCGACTACGACCGCATGTGGGTCACCACGTCGCTGCGCGGCATGGTGATGGGCCGACTCACGGTCGACATCGTCACCGAAGGTCTGCACTCAGGCGACGCATCGGGGATGATCCCGTCGACGTTCCGCATTGCACGTCAACTGCTCGATCGCATCGAAGACTCCGCCACCGGTGAGCTCTTGCTGCCGGAACTTCGCGCCGACATCCCCCAGGGGCGGATTGACGAGGCGAAGTCGACGGGCGACGAGATCGGAGCGATCGCCGACCACTATCCCTTCGTCGACGGTGCTGGGCCCACCTCCGGCGACCCGGCCGAACAGTTGCTGGCCCGAACGTGGCGAGGCACCCTGAGCGTGGTGGGCGCCGACGGGTTGCCGCCCGCGGCCCGGGCTGGCAATGTGCTGCGCCCATCGACCACGCTCAAACTGTCCTTCCGTCTTCCCCCGACCGCCAATCCCGACGCGGCGCTCGCAGCGATCACCGCGGCGCTCGAATCCGATTCCCCCTACGGCGCGCGGGTCAGCTTTCGCGACACCGACGCGGCACCCGGATGGAATGCTCCCGCGACCGCGCCGTGGCTTGAGACCGCGCTCGACGGTGCGTCGTCTGCCTCCTTCGGCCAGCCGGCGCGCAGCTTCGGCGAAGGCGGCTCGATTCCGTTCATGGGGATGCTTGGCGAA
>JAJCXU010000011.1 GCA_029263275.1 Ilumatobacter sp. | reverse complement strand
CGCCGAGAGCGCTGGGGGAATCCACGATGGGAGTCACTCTCGCTGAAGGTTGCGGTTGCATGGAAGGGTTGTCATCGCTTCTTGATCGGTTCTTAACACGGCTGCTGCCGAATCGCCACCGAGAGTGAGTCGATCAAGTCTGGAGTGGAAACGGTGCGATCGTGACGGCTTTCACGGGCTGTCTTCCTGTCTGGTCAACCGGTCGTTCGAAAGGTCCGGCAATCCGATAAAGGGTCACTGATACATTCACGACGTCATGCCGGACCCGCTTGCGCTCCCCGCCACTGGTGCCTGGAGGCCCGGTGACGAGCCGGGCCACCGTCAGTTCTTCACGTTTGCGACCGACCGTCGCTTCGCTCTCGACTCCGGGACCGCGCTCAGTGACGTCGTCGTTGCCTACGAGACCTGGGGACGGCTCGATGCCGACGCGTCCAACGCGGTGCTGCTCTGTCACGCCTGGACCGGCGACAGCCACGCGAGCGGCCCCGCTGGCCGCGGCCACGACACTCCGGGCTGGTGGGACGACACGGTCGGGCCCGGCAAACCCATCGACACCGACAAATACTTCGTCGTGTGCGCGAACGTGCTCGGTGGGTGCCAAGGTTCGACCGGGCCGGCATCGCCGCACCCTGACGACGGCGAGCCCTACGGCTCACGCTTTCCGGTCGTCACCATTCGCGACATGGTGCGTGCCCAGGCCCGCATGATGGAGCACCTCGGCATCAGTCGATGGATGTCGGTGATCGGCGGCTCGATGGGCGGCATGCAGGCCCTCGAGTGGGCGGTGATGTATCCGCGACGGGTGCGTTCACTCATCGCCATCGCCACGTGCATGCAGGCAACCGCACAGCAGATCGCCTGGGGTGCGATTGGCCGCCGCGCTATCGGCCTCGACCCGAAGTGGCGCAGCGGCGACTACTACGACGCCTCGCCCGGCGACGGTCCGACCGAGGGTCTCGCCATTGCCCGCATGGTCGCCCAGGTCACCTTCCGCAGCGACAACGTCTTCACCGATCGGTTCGGCCGGGAACTCGCCGACAAGGCCACTGTCGGTGACACACTCGGCATGTGGCAGCGGTTCGAAGTCGAGCGATACCTCGAGTACCACGGCAAGAAGATCGCGACTCGATTCGACGCCAACAGCTATCTCAGCATCGGCAAGGCAATGGACCTGCACGATGTCGCCCGCGGCCGCGGCAGCCTCGAACGGGCGATGGCACGAGTCACTGCACCGACGCTGGCCGTCGGTATCTGGAGCGACATGCTCTATCCCGCATACCAGCAACGTCAGATCGCCGACATTCTCCAGGCCCGTGACGTTCCGGTGGAGTATGTCGAGATCGACTCGCCGCACGGACACGACGCGTTCTTGATCAACAGCGATCAGCTCGCTGAACCGATCGAACAGGTGCTGTCCACGGCCGCCAAGTCGATGCTGTGACCGCCCGGACGTCAACGGCGATCTGAGCGGTGCCGGAGGGACTCGAAGCAGAGATCTGGCGGAGCGCACTCGAGTCGCTGGTCGGGCGAACGATCACCACCGTCTGGATCGATGAGCGTGTTGCCGACCCGGGCATTGCCGTGGTGTTACCCGGTGCCAAGGTCGAGAGAATCGAGCGCACAGGCAAGGTCATTCGTGTCCATACGCCTGACCACGCACTCGGGCTCCACTTTGGCATGACCGGTCGTGTCATCGTCGACGGCGCCGCGCCCATCGAGTCGCTCGAGTACGCGTCGGACAGGGACCGTCCGGAGTGGGATCGCCTCCGACTCCACACCGCAGGGGCCGCTGACAGCGACACGTCGGCACTCCGGGTGAACGATCCGCGCCGCCTGGGGCACCTGTCGCTCGATGACGACCTCGACCGTCTCGGGATCGACATCTTTCGCGTGGATGCTGACCTTCTCGCTACAGCGCTCGTCGGGCGACGGGCCGCGATCAAGACGGTGCTGCTCGATCAGGGAGTCGTCGCTGGCCTGGGAAATCTGTGTGCCGACGAGGTGCTCTGGTGGGCGGGAGTGGCACCGCACCGCTCCGTCGACGAACTGACCGAACAACAGGTTGGTGCCATTGCGGCAGCGATCACAGGGCGCCTGCCCGTCATGCTGGCCAGCGGCGGCTCGACCACTGGCGAACTCGACCCTGCCAGGCGTCACGCGCTCGGAGCGTGTCCGCGCGACGGCGCGCCATTGCAGCGAGCGACAATCGGTGGACGGACCGCAGTGTGGTGTCCACAGCATCAGCAGTGACGCGGCATCTCACAAGCTGGGCAATCGGTCTGCCAACCTGGCACACTCTGCGCTGGTGTACGTCGAGGTGCTGAGGGATCTGGTCGCCAGCGTGGCGGCGGACGATGTCCAGGCAACGCGCACGGTCTACGCCGTCGTCGTGGCACTCGGCGTCATCGGTGTTGCGCTGGTCATCCTCGCCATCTGGCTGGTACGCCAGACCAGGCCCGAACGCGAACTGCTCTCGCCGCTCGAACGGATGAACGACCGTTCATGGCGGAAGCAAGAACCGGCGCAGATGCGCCGCGACCTCGACGAGGTTCGCCCGATCGGTGCTCGCCCCGTCGTGCGAGAGCAAGAGGTTCCCGAGGTCGACGACGAGTTCGCGCAGAGCCGCCCCGCACTGGGCACGTTCGACGACCTGCAGGCTCAGCTGGCATCCGACGCACGGCGCCAGTCCGGCGTGATGTCCGCCCCTGGTGCTGATCCGCTGCTCGCGGTGCGAGTGACTGCTGATCCGAGCCCGAAGTCGGATGACGAGGTCGACGATGATGCCGAGACGAACGACGCCGGCGAAGCATTGGACGACACCGACAACGCTCCTCGGCCCGTTGTCGCGCCCGACGAAGCGGTTCCCGATGGCGCGGTGACGCACACCGGAAGTGGCTCGGCGGACATCGCAGCACTCGTGACCCCCGCGGTTGCCCGTCCAGCGAACGACACCGACGACGCACCTGATGACGGCGCTGAGTTGACGAACACCGACTCCTCAGACTGAGCCGGCTGGTCGGGTCAGCAGGGGAGCGGTACGATCGAGCCGTGGCAACTCTCGACCTCGATGCAATGCTCCAGCGATTTCGTGAACGAGCCAAGGCAGTGAAACACCGTCCGCTGCCCCCGGTGGGTGGCGATGAGCGAGCGATGTTTCTCGACCAACAGCAAGCC
>JAJCXU010000010.1 GCA_029263275.1 Ilumatobacter sp. | reverse complement strand
CGGAACTGGTCCGCGAGCGCCTCGAACTGGCCGGCATGCATCCGCGCATCCTCACAGTCGGGACCGGCCTCGTTTGCGACCTCACTCCGGACGACGCAGTCGAGGGTCAGCCGAGAATGGCCTTTCGTGCCGACCTCGATGCCCTCGCGATGGATGACAACAAAGACGTGACCTATCGAAGCCAGGTTCCCGGCGTTGCGCACGCTTGTGGCCACGACGTACACACCACGGTCGTGCTCGGTACCGCGTTGTACTTCGCTCACCATCGTGACCAACTCCCGGGCCCGCTGCGCTTCGTGTTCCAACCCGCTGAGGAACGTGTGCCGGGCGGTGCACTCGATGTCATTCGCGACCACGGGATCGACGGCGTCGATGCGATCGTCGGCATCCATTGCGAGCCGAAGCTCGACGCTGGCATCATCGGAGTGAAGTCGGGGCCGATCTCGTCCGCGGCCGACATGGTCGCCATCACACTCACCGGACCCGGCGGCCACACCGCCCGTCCGGAGCTCACCGTCGACTTGTTGACCCTTGCCGCACAGGTCGTGACCGAGCTGCCACGACGCGTCGGTGCAGCATTGCCACCCGACGCCGAGATCAAGATCGTCTTCGGTGCCGTCCACGGCGGTGACGCCGCCAACGTGATTCCCACCCACTGCGAACTCCGTGCGTCGGTCCGCACGCCCACGCTCGAGGTGTGGAATGTGCTCCCCGAACTCGTCGAGCAGTCCGTCGCTGACTTGCTCGCCGACTCAGGCGCCGGATACGAAGTCGCCTACACCCACGGCGTTCCACCAGTCGTGAACGACGCCGGGGTCACCGACGTTGTGGCGCGCGCGGTCAACGACGAATTCGGCGCTGAGGCCATCGCATCGGTCGAGCAGAGTTGGGGTGGCGACGACTTCGCCTGGTTCACTCGCGAAATCCCTGGCTCATACGTCCGCCTCGGCGTGCACAACACCGAAGCCAACGGCCAACGACTCGACCTTCACGCCGGACATTTCGACGTCGACGAGCGCTCGATCGAGCTCGGTGTCCGCCTCCTCGTCGCGACGACGAAGTCCTACTTCGATGACCGGGCAGCCTCGTGAGTCGCACCTGGCTGTTCGGATACGGCTCGCTCGTCTCCCCGGCTTCGCTCGCCTCCACGATCGGCCGTGATCCCGGCGAGGGGTTCCACATCGCGCACGTCGATCACTTCGGCCGACGTTGGAACTACGGATCGAAGGTGCTGCGCGGCGACTGGGTACACGACGGCCAAGAGGTCGTGCGCGGACTCGTCGTCTCGCTCGGCGTGGTCGCTGCCGAGGGCGAGTCCTGCAATGGCGTCGTCTTCGACGTCGATGAAGACGAACTCGCCGCCCTCGACTGGCGCGAGCGCGACTATGAACGCGTCGACATCACTGATGTCACCACGGTTGATGTCGGCCGGTTCGACGGACGGGTGCAGGTGTACGTGCCGCGTCCGAGCTCGATCGAACGGTACGAGCTCGCCCGCGACGAGGGCCGAGCGGCGATTCGACAGTCCTACTGGACGCTGGTCGAGGAAGCATTCGCTGCACTCGGCGGCGACCATGCCGAGCGGTACGGACGTACGCCAGCGCCGGACATTCCCGTCGCCGACATCGCCCTCCACCCACTCACTTGACGGGATCGTCCGCGTCGTCGGGCGGCACGAAGCTCGGCAGTTTCACAACCGCTGCCCACAACTCGTCGACTTGACTCGCCAGATCGTCGAAGCTGCCCGAATTGTCGAGGACATGCGTGGCTCGTTCGAGCCGCTCTTCCCGGCTGATCTGGCTGTTGATCCGGTTCCGCGCATCATCTTCATCCATTCCGCGGTACTCGACGACGCGCTCGATGGCGGCTTCATACGGGATGTCGACGACGATCGTTGCTGCAAGACCTCTCCGCGGGTTCTCGCCCAGCAAGGGGAAGTCGAGCACGACCACACGATCGGTGTCTGCGTTGAGGTCGATCTGTCGTTGAATCTCGGCCTGCATCGCCGGGTGCACGATGCCGTTCAGGTCATCGAGGGCAGCCTTGTCGCTGAAGACGATCTTGGCGACAGCGGCGCGGTTGAGGGAACCGTCGTCATCGATGATGTCAGCGCCGAATCGCTCCGCCATCTTGGCGAGGACGGGACTTCCCGGTGACTGCAGATCGCGAGCGATCTGATCAGCGTCGACGATGGCCGCGCCCCGCTCCGCCAACAGCTTCGACACGGTCGACTTTCCAGCTCCAATGCCCCCGGTGAGGCCAACAACGATCATGAAAACGAATACTGCCCGACTCCGAGGAGCCGGGCAGCATTCAGTTCTCAGCAATCACACTTGGGGTCTGACCCCAAGTGTGATGGTCACTCGGCGGCAGGCTCTTCTGCGGGAGCTTCCTCTGCGACTGCAGCTTCGGCTGGTGCCTCTTCCGCTGCGGCTTCGGCTGGTACCTCTTCGGCTGCGGCTTCGGCTGGTGCGCCTTCGGCTGGAGGCTCGGTGCCTTCGCCTTCGCCACCTTCGCCGTAGTACTCGGTCCACGCAGCTTCAGCCTCGGCCGATGCCTCACCCTGGACGTAGTTGCCCTCGGTGTCGACTTCGAAGTGCTCGCGGTACTCGGCAGCGAGCTCGCCACCTTCGGCGGCCTGCTTGATCGAGAGGCTGATGCGGCGACGGGCGAGGTCGAGATCGATGATCTTGACCCACAGCTCTTCGCCGGGCGTGACGACCTGCTCGGGGCTGTCGACGTGGTGCGCCGACATTTCCGAGATGTGCACGAGGCCTTCGATGCCGTCGCCGACCTGAACGAATGCACCGAACTGGACCAGCTTGGTGACTCGGCCGTAGACGAGCTGTCCGACCTGGTGGCCTTCGGCGAATTCTTGCCAAGGATCCTGCTGCGTTGCCTTCAGCGAGAGGCTGATGCGCTCACGGCTGAAGTCGACGTCGAGGACCTGCACCTTGACCGGGTCGCCGACAGTGACGACGGAACCGGGGTGATCGACGTGCTTCCAAGAGAGCTCGGACACGTGGATGAGTCCGTCCATGCCGCCGAGGTCGACGAATGCACCGAACGACACGACCGAGGACACGGTGCCCTCGCGGACCTCGCCGACCTTGAGGTTGGTGAGGAACTGGTCGCGGGTCTCTTTCTGGTTCTCTTCGAGGTAGGCCCGACGAGAGAGGACGACGTTGTTGCGGTTCTTGTCGAG
>JAJCXU010000009.1 GCA_029263275.1 Ilumatobacter sp. | reverse complement strand
AGAGTGACCGGGGGCGGGGAAACCGCGTCGGGGAACCACGATGACCTGGCCCTCATCGTGTTCGACCGTGACACACACGTGGTAGATCTCGCCGAGTCGCTCGGCGGTGAGCACCTCGGCAGCGGATCCGGTCACCACGACCTCGCCCTGGTGCAGCATCGTGAGCCGGTCGGTGTACGTGCCTGCGAGCGTGAGATCGTGCAGCGCCGAGATCACCGTGAGCTGTTCGGTCTGGCGCAGCTCGGTGACGAGTTCGAGTGCCTGCTGTTGATGACCGATGTCGAGTGCCGAGGTCGGTTCATCGAGCAGGAGAATCGGCGCCTGCTGGGCCAGGGCGCGCGCCAGCACGAGTCGTTGCCGTTCGCCGCCGCTCAGCTCACCGAGCAGTCGATCTGCGAACTCCGCAAGGCGCAGTCGCTCGAGCACCTCGTCGACGACGACTCGGTCACGACGCGAGGGCGACCCGAAGTAGCCGATGTATGGCGTGCGACCGAGCATCACGTATTCACGCCCGGTCATGTCGTCCGGAATCAGAGGACTCTGCGCCACGTAGGCAACCTGTGCCGCCCGCTCGCGATCACTCAGTGCGCCGAGCTCGTCGCCATCGACACGAATCGAGCCGGAGTGGTCGACGAGGCCCACGATCGACTTGAGCAGCGATGACTTCCCGGCGCCATTCGGCCCGATCAGCCCCAGCCATTCACCGGGCACGATCGAGTCGGTCAACCCGGCCAGTGCCGGCGCCCCGCGGCGGGAGTAGCGCACGCCGACGTCGGTGAGTGTCAGCGTGCTCATCCGCTGATCCGTCTCGTGCGCAAGAGGTACAGGAAGAAGGGTGCGCCGACGAACGCCGTCACGACGCCGATCGGTGTCTCTGCCGGGCGGGCGATCATCCGTCCCGGTACGTCGGCGAGGATCAGGAATGCCGCACCGCCGAGCAACGAGAGCGGCAGGAGGCGTCGATGTCCAGCGCCAGCCACCAGTCGAACGATGTGCGGGACAACCAGCCCGACGAAACCAATGAGACCGCTCACCGCGACGACTGCGGCGGTGCCCAGCGTCGCAGCGACGACGATGACCAGCCGGGTACGGGCGACCGACACGCCCAATGTTCCTGCCTCCTCGTCGCCGACGCGAAACACGTCGAGATGACGGCGATGCAGCATCAGCACGATGGTGCTGATGGCGACATACGGGAGCACGAGTCGCACATCGCTCCACGACGAGCGAGACAGGCTGCCGAGGATCCAGCGGAAGACCTCTCGGATCACCTCGACGTTGCGCTGCAGGATGAACGTCTGCATCGCCGTCGTGAAGGACACGACGGCTACACCTGCCAAGACCAGCGTGACGCCGGTACGCGAACCACCGAATGCTGCGCCGACGGTGTACGTGACCATCACCGTGCCCACGGCGAAGACGAATGCGATCGTCGGCACCGGGTCGATCGGCCAGGTCGACGTGACGCCGCGACCGACCGTCAAGGCAATGGTGGCTCCGAGCCCGGCGCCAGCGGCCGAGCCCAACAGATATGGATCGACCAGCGGGTTCCGGAACACGCCTTGGTAGGCGGCACCGGCGATCGAGAGCATGCCGCCGACCAGCCCGCCGAGCACGACCCGCGGCATCCGAACCTTCCAGACAATCGCCCAGTCAGCGTCGCTCACGCCGGTCTCGAACTCGATCAGTGGCAGGCGACTGACCAGCTCAAGCGGCACTCGCCACCAGTCCGGTCCCGCTGGCCCCACCGACGCACCAATCACGACGGCGAACAGCAGGAAGGCCCCGCCCGCGACCAAACAGCGCGTATAGCGCGGGTTCGTCGTCAGGTCGGTGTTCACCATGGAAGCCTCAGACCGCCGCGGCGACTCGCTCGATCGCTGCCGCAACCGATTCGTAGTACTCGACGATGCGTGGACACCATCGAGATGCGACGTCCTCGTCAGCTTCGATCACGTTGCCGTTCTGGATCGCCGCGATCGCGTCCCAGCCCGGACGCTTGCTGACTTCGTCTGCGGTCGTGGTGCAGTAACTACCGCACGGCACGAAGACCAGGTCTGGATTCGAGGAGATGATTGCCTCTGCGTTGAGTTGCGGGAATCCGAAGTTGTCTCCTTCGGCCCGATCGGCGATGTTCTCCAGCCCGAAGGACGAGTACACCTCGCCGATGAAGGTGGTGCTGTCGGCGCTGAAGAAGGTGCTGTCCACCTCGTGGTAGATCTTCAACCGTTCGGAAGTGTCCGGTGCGTTGGCGATCAGTTCGGCAAGGCGGACCTGCATCGAGCTCACGACCTCCGCTGCGTCACCGAGATGGCCGGTGGCGGCACCGAGTTGTTCGATCTGGGCGTAAGTGTCTTCGATCGTGACAGCAGCCGGGCCGTCCCACGATGGGATGCCCAGTTCAGAGAGCTGGTCACCGAGTCCGGTGAAGTCGCCGCCCATGATCACCAGGTCGGGCTCGAATGCTGCGATCTCCTCGACGTTCGGCTCGAAGCCGGACAGCTCATGAGGCAGTTCAAGCGCCTCGGCCGGGAAGTTCGAGAACTGATCGACGGCGACGAGGAGGTCGCCGGCGCCGATCGCGAACATCATCTCGGTATGCGTCGGGCTCAGTGAGACCACACGTTCCGGTCGTGCGGCCTCCGGAGCCTCCGACGCTGCGTCGGTCGTCACGACCTCGGTGGCGGCAGGTGCGTCGGTCTCGACGGGAGCTTCGGTCTCGGCCGGCGCCTCGGTCTCCGTTGGCACATCGGTCTCCCGTGGCGCATCGGTTCCCGGGCTCTCGGGTGTCGAATCGGCGTCGCTGCCGCATGCAGCGATGGCGAGTCCGAGCGCGACGATGACGCCAGTGAGTTTCTTGCGGGTGAGTCGTTCCTGTGAACGCATTGTTCCTCCAACCTCGTGATGAGGGGTGTTTGGAGAACAAGCTGGGCCCATCCGGCGCTGCTGCGTCGGGTGCGAACCGTCCCTTGCCTCGAGGGTGTGGTCGCGCCGAGAACTCAGGCGACCGGACTCGCTCAGATGTTCCCGGTGGGAACTGCTGAGACCACCGTTG
>JAJCXU010000008.1 GCA_029263275.1 Ilumatobacter sp. | reverse complement strand
GGTGCCGAACCGGTCGTCATCTTGACCAAGACGGACCTCGTCGACGACCCGGAACCCGGCCGCGCCGAGTTGGCCGAGGTCGCGCTCGGTGTGCCGGTCCTGCTGGCCAGCGGTCTCACCGGCGAGGGCATCGACGTGCTCCGTGAGTACGCCGCCGGCAATCGCACGCTGACCTTCCTCGGTGCGAGTGGTGTCGGCAAGTCGACGATCGTCAATGCGCTTCTCGGTGATCAGCGTCAGGCAACGTCGGAAGTCCGCGAGGGCGACCAACGCGGCCGTCACACCACTGTCGCCGCTGAGCTGGTTCCACTCGCTGACACGGGGTGGTTGATCGACACGCCAGGCGTGCGCGCCGTCAGCCTGTGGCTGTCCGGCAACGGCATCGAGCGAGCGTTCGCGGACGTCTTCGATTTGATGGATGGTTGCCGGTTCAGGGATTGCAAACACGATCAGGAGCCGGGGTGCGCAGTGCAGGCCGCCATCTCAACGGGCGAGCTCGACCCGGTGCGCTTGACGGCGCTGGAGAAGTTGATCGAGGAAGAGGCAGCGCTCGAAGAAGAGCAACGGTCGCGGGAGAAGGTCGCCGATCGCCGAAAGGGTGGCAAGAAGCCGCCGGAGAAGTCCGAGTATCAGTAAGGCGCCGCTGTCGACCAGGCAGCATCCTCGCTGCGGGTCCAGAAGCGGTGCAGGTTCACGGCGCTGACGGGGAGCGGGCCGTAGATGTGCGGGAAGAGCTCATCGATGCCAGGTGCGGGCGGCTCCCACAGGATGTCGGCAGGGACGATGCGGGGATCGATCGTGAGGAGCACGAGTTCCGTCAGGTCGCCGTAGAAGCGGTTCGCCGTGGCCTCGATCTGCGCGGCGGTTGAACAGTGGATGAATCCGACATCGTCGAGTGACATGCCGCGCGTCGACACGGCGTACTCGGCAAGGGTAAAGGCGTCGGCCCAGTCATTGGGGAGTGCGATGTGAAAGATCGGGTCGTCGCCGTGGCCCTGGCCGGTCACGTGATCGACGTCCGCACGGTGATGGCGCGATCCAAACGTGTGCGATCGAGTCGCGTTCTCAGCCGGGTGTCGTTGCAGACGATCTCGAGGTCGCCGTCGGCCTGTCGGGCGGCAGCAGCAGCGCCGAGCAAGACGCCCAGCCCTGAGTCGTCGAGCGTAGCCACGTCATCGAGGTCGACCACGACCGTTGCGCCGCCGTGGGAATGAATCGTCTTGAGGAGCGCGTCGCGGAACACTGCGACCGAGGCGAGGTCGATCACGCCGTCGACGGCCACGGTCGGGACGCCGCCGACGTCGCTCGCAGTGGTTCGCAGATCCATTGGTGATCAGGCTACGGCTGTTGGGTCAGCGTCAGGGTTCCAGTGCCATCGTGGCAGCGGCTTGGTGCGTGCTCGGGCCGATGAATCGCCCGATGATCGGAACGTTGGTCGGATCGACGAAGGTCACCGTGACGGTCACGCTCGTGCCCGTCACGGTGGTGCTCACCACGATGGGCAGGCCGACTGCGGCAGCGGCAGCGGCGGAAGCAGCCGACTGCGGGCTGGCCGACACCGATGCCGCTCGGGCGCCTTCGCGGGCCGCGAGTTCCACCGCGAGTTCGTTGCGGATGGCAACACCGACCTGCGTCATGCCCAGGATCAGGATGAGCACGAGGGGAAGTGCCAGGGCGAACTCGACCGTGGCCTGACCGGACTGGCAACGCCAGCGTTGTGATTCCCTCACAGCTGGTGGCATGACGCAAGTCGGTGTTGCTCGCATCAGACGCGGTCGATGACGGCGTCGATCACGCGATTGAAGAGCCGACTGATCTTCGCTGCGCCGCCGCCAGCACTTGCCCACGCGATGACGAGGAGCGCGACCATCGCGGCGGCGAGCAGCACGAGTGCGTACTCGGTCGTTGCTTGGCCGCGGTCTCCGGCGAGGCGGCGTTCGGCGACGTGTTCGTGCCGGGCGTGGAGATGGTCGATCAGACTGGCTTGGGCCGTGAGGACGTTGATGTAGAGGGCGAGCATGAGTGGTGGCATTGATGTCTCCGAACTGATCAGCGCACCCGATGGTGCGTGTTCGTGATGTGGTGTTCGGTCGATGTCGACGATGAGTCACCAGGCTGGGGAGCCGAGCGACGAGAGGGCTGCGAGCACCGCTGGGGCGATGGCGAGCAAGACGAATGACGGCAGCGTGCACGTGACGAGCGGGAATGACAGCTTGACGGGGAGCGACCGTGCGGCTGCCTCATCGTGGCGGCGACGGAGCGCGCGGGTCTCGGTCGAGAGTTGTTGCACCACCTGCGCGGTGGGCAACCCGTAGCGCTCGGACGCGGTGATGAGCTCGACGAACGGTGTGATCGCCTCGCCGAGTTCGTGGCGGAGCGCTCCCATCGCCTCGCCGAACGACTGGCCTCGCTCCAGTTGCCGCGCAGCCGCCCCGAATCCGGGTTGTGTCGAACGTGGCCCCTGGCGGCCGAGTTCGATGACGGTCTGCCGTGGCGTGGCCCCCGCGTGGAGGAGCACGACGACGAGGTCGAGTGCATCGGGCACAGCTCGGACGATCTGGCGCTGCACGCGTCGTTGCCTGACGATCGGCAGGCAACGGAGCCCACCAGCGATCGCAGTGGCGAGCGCAAGGCACAGGACCGGGCCGAGGAGCCAGACGGCAGTGACCGACACCGTCAATCCGGTGCCGATCTTGCGAATGCGCGTCTTCGGGACGACGCGTCGACTGGCCGGGGCGTCGTGGCCGCTGTAGGGGAGAGGCGGAATCCGTTCGCTGCTGAAGAGTCGGGACGCAATCGCGTTGCCGATGATGACGCAGGCAAGGGCAAGTCCGATGGTGTCGGCCGTCGGTGATGCGGCCGTCATGTGGTCTGGCTCGCAACGATGTGGCGCATCCATGACCAACCGAGGACGTTCAGCAGCAGGCCGCCACCGACCAGCAGCCCGCCGGCGGGGCGAAGAACGATGAGGCGGACGTCTGGGTCGGTCGACACGAGCAGTGCGAGCACGAGGACCGGGACCGCCGTGAGGACGTGAGCACTGAGCCGTGCTTGCGCGCTCTGCGCCGAGCGCTCGTGTGCGTCGGCGCTGCGCAGCCGGAGCGCGGACGCAACGCGGTCGATCGGCTCAGCTGCGCTCCCTCCGTAGCCCGACGCGATCGCCAACACCGACCACACCAGGTCGAGCCCGCCCCCGCTCGCTGCCAACGCAGATGCGGCGACAGCGTCGACGACCGCTGCCCCGCTGCCAAGTTCTCGGCGAAGGGGTGCTGTTCGCGCTGCCAGTGCGACGTGCGTCGGGCGCTCGTCGGCCAACACCTGCCTCAGCGTCTCCCCGGACCGCAGACGTCGCGCAATGGCGTCGCACCACGCGGCGACGGCCCCCGGTGGGACCACTTGGCGCGAGCGCCGTCGCTGCAGTGCTCGGACGATCGCGTGCATCACAGCGTGGCGGAATCGAGCTCGGGCAGTGAGGCCGTCACGGGTGGCTTCGGGTGTGAAGTCCGCGGTGCGTGCGCTGGGGGTGACGACCCCGAGCAGCGCGCCGATGAGCAACAGCGCCAGCAGCGCGGCGCCCAGGGTGCTCGGTGTTGTCGAATCCATGTCAACGTCGCCGACGTAGGGGTGCGATTGGAACGAGTTCGTTGTGGTCGAGTTCGGCGAGCAGCCTCATCGCGGGTGGTCCGTCAGCGGACGGATCGACCACCACCTCTGAAATCGATTCGATCTGC
>JAJCXU010000007.1 GCA_029263275.1 Ilumatobacter sp. | reverse complement strand
GTCGCGGTGGTGTGCATCGGGCCACCGCTCGTCGATCGAGTCCGACGATTACGGTCTGGCGGCGCACGATGAGTTGGGCTGCGCACCAGTTCGAGGTGTACGCCGTGCAGGCGCATCTCCCGAAAAAGATGATCGGCAAGGTCAGCTTCTGGGCCATCTTCCTCGGCGACTTCACTCCCGACTTCCTGTCGAAGTTCTGGGTGTACGGCTTCACCTTCAACGGCACCCACTACGGCGCAGACGTTCCCCACAAGTGGCACCGCGGATTTCCTGGGATGGGCTTCACCCACACACTGTTCTTCGGCCTCCTCATCACCGCGGGATTCTGGCTGTGGAAACGCAACCGGGCGTTCGCGGTCGGATACCTCCTCGGCTACGCCGCGCACGCACTCACCGACATCAACGACTCCGTTGGTGTAATGCTGCTCTTTCCGTTCAAGACGCTGAACTTCACATCGCAAACGTGGGCCTACGCCGCCACGATTGACGGTGGCAAGTACCTCGATGGGGCTGCGTACTACTCCAGCCTCGGACTCGCGATGGATGTGTTCTGGCTGATTGTCGTGTTGTTCTCGTGGCGCGTGCTCACCCGCGAGCACTGGCGGACCCGCGTCGTCCCGTCCGATGCTCGAATCTGGGCCTGGCTCGGCCGATTCCTGCCCGAACGTGGGCTGCTGGCGCTCTACCGGGCGACGTTCTTCTACGGCGTCTGCCGAATGATCTCGTGGAGCGCATGGGCACACCTCGTCGCACGTCCCGTCATCGACGGCGTCGAACGTGTCGGCTACCCCTATGACCTGTCGTGGAACGGGCCCTGGTGGCTCGGTGCACGTTCATTGCCACACGCCAACCCCTGGCTGGCGTACCCGATGGCCCTCGCACTGCTGGCAGGCGTCTATCTCGCAGCGATCAAGGGGTGGGATGCACTCGGGCGGGCCGAAGCAACACGCCGCTCGCGCCAAGGCGTCCAGGACGTGTCGGGTTCCCAGGACGCCGATTGAGCGACCACATCGGCGCCGAGCACCTCGACCGGGTCGAGATCGAGCGCTCGTAAGAACGCCACAGTGCGCACGTCGTGCGCAACCGGATCAGGTTTCGGAGCGAGGCCGGCATTCGCGAGCATGCGATGCACCTTGGGCCGCAGGACGTAACCGGCAGCGCCAGCCCAGGCGAGGGTCGCTTCCGCGGTCGACAGGCAGTTCGCGCACATGGTCACATCATCCTTGGAGATTGTTGAGTGGGTACAGGGTAGAAGGTCAGCCACATCGGGTCACTCCGTGGATCGTCGAGTGTTGCGCCACAGCACGCCGGCCGCAGCGGTGCACCCCAGACCAGCGAGGCCGCTGAAGCCGAGCACCCAGACGAGCCCATCGCGGATTGCGTCGAGCGTGGGCCCGGAGGCGACCACGTCCTCACCACCGAGCACGTCGCGCACCACTTCGACGTCGCCGACCTGGTTCCCGACGACGAACAGCAGAATCGCTCCGCCCACGGCAACGCCGTACGTGATCCCGATGGTGCGGATGAACTGGTGCGCGCTGTTGACCCGCCCCATCTCCGAATCGTCGGCGCTCGCCTGGAGCAGGGTGAGCCCTGCGGTGGAAACGAAACCGATCGACACACCCATCACGAAGAACGCTCCGAAGATGACCGGGATCGGCCAGGTCAGCGCCACCCCGAACCCCGCCCCGATCACCGCGGGAATCATCAGGATCGAGCCGACCAGAATCGCGTCGGCCTCGCGCCAGCGTTCGAGGAGTCGACTGACGAGGAATGCCGCGGACGACCACCCGACGGTGAGGAACAACACCGAGAACGCGGCGAACGATTCAGACCGACCTCGCGTGGTGTGCATGTACAACGGGAGATAGTTGTCGGCGGCGAGGCCCGCGATCAGCACGAGGCCGGACGTCAAGTGGATCCGCTTGAGTGGAAACCGCGTGAGGTGGGCGCGCGACACAAGCGGCTCGTCGGGGCGGCGGGAGTTGGTCCAGAACGCACGACCGAAGACGACTGCCGCAGCTGCACCGACCGCCGCCAATGGCCAGCGGTCACCCACCTGCGCCACGGCGAACAACGACGCGGCAACCAAGCCCGCAACCAGCGCGATGCCGCGGCCGTCCATGACGATCCGTTGCGGCTTATCGCGGGTGCTCGGCAATGTCCGCCATCCTGCGGCCAAGGCGAGCGCCGTGATCGGAAGCTGCACGATGAAGATCATTCGCCAGCCAGCAACAGCGAGGAGGCCGGCAGTGATCACGGGGCCGCCGAAGCCGAGCGTCCCCCAGACCATCGAGTTTGCTGCGAACGCCCTGGCGCGGAGTCGCTGTGGATAGGCCAGACCGACAGCGGTCATCGCGACCGAAATCACGAGGCCGCCACCGATGCCTTGTAGCGCGCGGGCGGCCACGAGCAGCTCCATGTTCGGCGCCGCGGCAGCAGCCGCGCTCGAGAGCAGGAACCACACGCCGGTCGCACGAAACGTCCGACGCACGCCGACGGCGTCGATGATCGGGCCGGCGGTGATGCCGGCAACGGCAGACATCGCCAGGTACGCAGTGATCACCCACGGAAGGAGGGCAACACCTCCGAGATCATCGGCGATCGACGGCAGCGCGGCAATCAGGGCGAGGCCATCGAACGCAGCAATGGCGACGATGGCCAGGTTGGCGAGCGTGACCGGGAGATAGTCGGGCGACCAGATGCCGCCGTTTGTCTCCCGCTGATCGACCGAGTTCACCGCTGCACGGTACCGGCCGCCACGCTGCGCGTGAACCAGCGGCGGCGCGCGACACTGGCGAGGTGACCGACGCCTCGACAGAACCTCTGACCGGATCCGCAACAGTGACGATCGCTGCACCGATCGGTGACGTGTTCGCCGCGGTCACCGACGTGACACGAGTGGGCGAGTGGAGCCCCGAATGTGTCGCCTGTCGATGGGTCGGCGACGTCACAGGGCCCGCGGTCGGCGCACAGTTCGAGGGCGACAACATCGCCAAGCTGGGCCCGATCACCCTGAAGCGATGGACGACGACGTCAGAGGTCACCGATGTCGAACCCAACTCCTCGTTCGAGTTCTCGGCGGAGGGGTACACGACGTGGCGATATGAGTTCACCGAACGGGACGCAGCGACCATCGTCACCGAGTCGTTCAGCTATCCGCCCTACACCGGTTGGCAGAAGTGGGTCTACGGTCGCCTCCTGAATCGTCAGAAGGCGATGGTCACCGGTATGCAGGCGACACTCGACCGCATCAAACAATCGCTCGAAGGCTGACGATGTCGGCGAGCGCGTTCGACGCCGAAACGGCCGTCATTGCACGGGGCGACGGCCGATACGACGCTCACCTTTCAACCGCGTGGGACATCGGTGACAACGCAAACGGTGGCTACGCGATGCTGCCGGTCCTGCGTTCACTCCGGGAGGAGTCCGGCCACTCCGATCCGCTGTC
>JAJCXU010000006.1 GCA_029263275.1 Ilumatobacter sp. | reverse complement strand
TACCAGCAGGCCCGAGGCAAGGGCGGGTTCCGTCGTGTCAGCTGGGAAGAGGCGCTCGAAATGTGCGCAGCCTCCACGGTCCACACGATCCAGCAGCACGGGCCCGACCGGGTCGCCGGGTTCTCGCCGATTCCCGCGATGTCCCAGGTCAGCTATGCCGCTGGCAGCCGGTTCATGTCGCTGATCGGCGGCGTCGTGATGAGCTTCTACGACTGGTACTGCGATCTCCCGCCGGCCTCGCCCGAGGTCTGGGGCGAGCAGACCGACGTCCACGAGTCGGCCGATTGGTTCAACGCCCGCTTCATCGCCGTCGTCGGCGCCAACCTCAACATGACGCGCACCCCGGATGCACACTTCATCTCCGAAGTGCGCCACGCCGGTGCCAAACTCGCCGTCTTCAGCCCCGACTTCTCACAGGTGTCGAAGTTCGCCGACTGGTGGATTCCGTCGCACCCGGGCCAGGACACCGCGTTCTGGTTGGCGGTCAACCATGTCCTGCTCAGCGAGTTCTACCGCGATCGCCAGGTCGACTACTTCCAGAGCTACTCAAAGCAGTACACCGACCTGCCGTTCCTCGTCGAGATCAAGGATCGCCGTCCCGACAAGTACCTCCGAGCCGATCGCCTCAGCCGCTACGAGCAGTGCGAGAACGGTGAGTGGAAGTTGCTCATGTGGGACGAGGAGGCCAACGAGCCGCGGATGCCGAACGGCAGCATCGGCGATCGCTGGGCCACCGAGCAGAAGGGCAAGTGGAACCTCGAACTCCACGACAGCGTCCTCGACGAGCCGATCACACCGGCGCTCTCCTTCATCGACGACGCCGAGGGATCGACGGAGATCGATCTCGAGTTCTTCGGCAGCGAAGGCACGATCACGCGATCGGTGCCCACCCGCACGATCGAGACCACCAACGGTCCGGTGACGGTCACGACGGTCTTCGATCTCCTCAATGCCCGCTTCGGTGTCGATCGTGGCCTGCGTGGCTTCGACGCCGCGGCCTACGACGATGCCGATGTGCCCTACACGCCAGCGTGGCAGGAGCAGTACACCGGTATCCACCGCGACACGGTCATCAAGTACGCCCGTGAGTGGGGACGCAACGGCGAACTCACCCAGGGCAAGAACATGATCATCATCGGTGCCGGTGCGAATCACTGGTACCACAACAACCTGCTGTACCGCTCGGGGATCACGGCATTGATGTTGACCGGGTCGGTTGGCGTCAACGGCGGCGGTCTCGCCCACTACGTCGGCCAGGAGAAGCTTGTCTGTCACGCCTCATGGGGCGCCATCGCGATGGGCCAGGACTGGGGAATGGCGCCGCGCCAGCAGAACACCCCCTCGTTCCACTACGTGCATTCCGATCAGTGGCGCTACGAGCGCGGCTATCGAGAGTACGACTCGTTGCCGGCGGACCATCCGGAGCGCTTCGACCACACAATCGACCATCAGGCCCGAGCAGTCCGACAAGGCTGGCTCCCCTTCTTCCCGCAATTCAAGGAGAACCCGCTCGATGTCGTGCGCAAGGCGCGGTCCCGCGGCGCGGGCTCCGATGCCGAGGTCACCGACGAGATCGTCGACCGGTTGAAGAGCGGCGACCTCGAATTCTCGATCGATGATCCCGACGCACCGGAGAACTGGCCACGAACCTGGTTCATCTGGCGTGGCAATGCGATTGGCACGTCGGCGAAGGGCCACGAGTTCTTCATGCGCCACTACCTCGGGACGCACTCGACCGCGATCGCCAGCGAACCCGATGACCACGGTGTCGCCGAGGTCAACGTCCGCCCCGACGCTCCGATCGGGAAGATGGATCTCGTCGTCGACCTCAACTTCCGCATGGACACGACTGCGCTCTACTCAGACATCGTGTTGCCTGCCGCCACCTGGTACGAGAAGGACGACATCAACTCGACCGACATGCACTCCTTCATCAACCCGATGCAGATGGCGGTCGCGCCGGCATGGGAGTCGAAGTCGGACTGGGACATCTTCACCCGCCTCGCCAAGAAGGTGTCGGAGATGGCTGGCGGACGCCTGCCGACTGAAGTCGAAGACGTGGTCATGCAGCCGCTTGCCCACGACACCGTCGACGAGATCTCTCAGCCGACCGTCGGTGATTGGCGGGCAGGAGAGGTCGAGGCCATTCCCGGCAAGACGATGCCGAAGTTCAAGCTGGTCAAGCGCAAGTACACCGAGCTGTATGAGCAGATGACATCGCTGGGCGCCGGTGTGCGCAACAACGGTGTCGGTGCCCACGGCTTGCGGATCGACGTCGAGGAGTTCTACGACGAACTCGCCCGCAAACAGCCCGACGAACGCAGCCGCGACCAGGAGGGTCCACTGCGACCGTCGCTGACGCGGGGCCGCGAAGTCTGTGAAGCGATCCTCGCTCTCGACCCTGCCAGCAACGGCGAATTGGCCCATCGCGCCTTCGTCGCTGAAGAGGTGAAGACCGGTCTGGAGTTGACCCACCTCGCTGCCGGGCAGCGCGACACTCGGATCAGTTTTGCTGATCTGATCGCACAGCCACGCCGCGTGTTGACCACTCCGACTTGGAGCGGCAGCATCGCGAAGGGCAGGGCGTACAGCCCGTTCACGCTCAACGTCGAGCACCTGATTCCGTGGCGCACGTTGACCGGCCGCCAGCACTTCTACCTCGATCACGAGCAGTACATCGCGTGGGGTGAGGAGCTGCCGGCCTACAAGCCGCGGCCCGATCACGCGATGTTGTCCGAGACCGAGGAGTCGCTGGCCGAAGGCCAAGATGGTCGACTCTTCAACTACATCACGCCCCACGGCAAGTGGTCGATTCACTCGACCTACTCCGAGAACGAACGGATGATGACGCTGTCGAGAGGCGGATATCCGATCTGGATCAACGCCAAGGACGCCGCCGGGCTCGGCATTGCCGACAACGACTGGGTCGAGCTGTACAACGACAACGGGATCTTCGTCCAACGGTGTACGACGTCGTCTCGGATCCCGCGAGGAACCGTGTTCGTCTACCACGCAACCGAACGAACGGTCGGCATTCCGATCACACGTCGTGACGGGAAACGGGCAGGCATGAACAACTCCCTCACGAGGACGCGTCTGAAGCCCGTGCTGATGAGCGGCGGCTACGCCCAGTTCAGCTACGCCTTCAACTACTGGGGCCCGACCGGCGTCAACCGCGACACGTTCGTCTACCTCAGACGCATCGACAAGCCGAGCTACGAGGAGGCGAAGTAATGAGAGTCCGTGCCCAAATGAGCATGCTCTTCCACCTCGACAAGTGCATCGGGTGCCACACCTGCTCGGTGGCCTGCAAGAACATGTGGACGGATAGCGATGGCGCCGAGTACATGTGGTGGAACAACTACGAGACCCGTCCCGGAACTGGCTACCCGACGGGTTGGGAAGACCAGGACCACTACAAGGGTGGTTGGCGCCGTGACAAGAAAGGTCGCCTGAAGCTCATCCTGCACTCCAAGGGTGGCGGTGTCGCAAAGGCGTTCTACAACCCGTCGCTACCGGAACTCGACGACTACTACGACCCGTTCACGTTCCAGTACGGCGATCTCTTTGGAGCACCGCCGTCCGAGCAGCAGCCGACAGCGATCCCGATCTCGAAGATCACCGGCCAGCCCGTCGAGATCACCAGCGGCCCGAACTGGGACGACGATCTCGGTGGCTCCGACACGTACGCCGCGAACGACCTGTCGATGGAAGGTGTCGACGACGCCGTGCGGGCGCAGCTGGAAGAGATCGAGCGGGTGGTGTTCAACTACCTGCCGAGGATCTGCAACCACTGCCTGAACCCGTCGTGTCTCGCAGCCTGCCCAAGTGGCGCGATCTACAAACGCGGCGAAGACGGCATCGTGCTCGTCAACGAGGACAAGTGCCGCGGCTGGCGGATGTGTGTGTCCGGTTGCCCGTACAAGAAGGTCTATTACAACTGGAACAGCGGCAAGTCCGAGAAGTGCATCCTGTGCTTCCCTCGTCTTGAGACGGGCCAGGCGCCGGCGTGTGCACACTCCTGTGTCGGGCGTATCCGGTACATGGGCGTGCTCCTGTACGACGCCGACAAGATCGCGACATCCGCGGCGGTGCCAGACGACGAACTGCTCGAAGCGCAGCTCGACATGATCCTCGATCCGTCGGACCCCGAGGTCATCGCCGCCGCGAAGGCAGAGGGGATCGACGACGGCTGGATCGACTCAGCACAACGCTCACCGATCTACCGGTTCGTGAAGGAATGGGGCATGGCGTTCCCACTGCACCCCGAGTACCGGACCGAGGCGATGATGTTCTACGTCCCGCCACTGTCGCCGGTGATGAGCTCGATCGAACGCAATCTGGTCAAGCTCGAAATCCCCGAGGAGCGACGAGACTTCGAGCTGCTCGAAGAACTCGACAAGGCCAGGCTCCCGCTGCAGTACCTCGCCAACCTGTTCTCGGTTGGCGACATCGACCCCATTCGTCGGGTGCTGCGGATCATGCTTGCGGTGCGCACGTACAAGCGCCAGCAGAGCGTCGACGGCACCATCGACCCGGCAATCGTCGAGTTGCTGGCCGACGTGGGCCTGACCGAACAGATGGTGGAAGACATCTACGCGATGACGACCACACCGACGATCGACGACCGCTTCGTGCTGCCGCCGTATCACCGGGAGATGTCGCTCGAGGACATCGGTGACCCGCTCAGCGCGAAGGGCGCGACCGGGCTCGGCTACAGCCAACCACCACGAAGGGGCGCATGATGAAGACGACCGAGGTCGTCGCACTCGGCTATCGATATCCATCGCCGTCGAGTGCAACCGACCTGTCGAACAGGATCGAGGCCGAGACAAACGCGGAAGTGAAGCGGCACATGCATCGCTTCCTCGAGGCTGTCAGCTCACTCCCCTTGGGGGAGTGGGAGGAGCTGCACACCGCAACCCTCGACCTCGATCCCAAGTTCGTCCCGTACGTCGGCCACGTGGCCTGGGGCGAGAACTATCGACGGGGAGCCTTCATGGCCGACCTCGTTGCGGCGATGAGTGAGGCAGACGTCGACGCCGGTGGCGAGCTGCCCGATCACATCGAGCCGATCTTGCGCTATCTCGCGGCCGTCGACGAACCGCTCGCCGACCTCGTCGAGGTGCTGCCGGGGGCACTCGCAGAGATGCACTCCAGTCTCAAGATGTCGGCGCCCGACAATCCCTATCTCCACCTGGTCGCAGCAACGGTTGCGTGCGCCGGGAACCGGCCCGTCACGATCGGAGGACGTCGATGACCTGGAACGACATGCTCTTCGGAGTGTTGCCC
>JAJCXU010000005.1 GCA_029263275.1 Ilumatobacter sp. | reverse complement strand
CACATAGGAGAGCGTCGACTTGCCCGAGCCGTTCGGCCCGACCAGCGCCGTAATTCCAGCGGGAATGGTCAACTCATCGACGTACAACACCTCACTGCCACCGCGGTGGACTCTGACGTCGCTGAGCACAACGCTGGGCGCGACAACAGTGCCAGAGGCGGTCGGCTGATTTCTGTCCGACTTCGGTGGAGTATTGAGAGTGATTCCCATAGCCTACCAATATGAGAAACGTTCTCACTTCTTTGGCGATTGCCGCAGCACTCGCGCTCAGTGCCTGCGGATCCTCCGGCGACGGCGCATCCAACAGCCAAGATCTCCCCTCGATTGTCGTGACCACGAGCATCGCTGGCGACATGGTCACCGCTGCGCTCGGCGACCTCGTTGGCTCCTCCCTCGCGGTGGACGTGATCGTGCCGGTCGGTGCCGACGCCCACCAGTTCGCTCCGTCAGCGAAGCAGGCCGAGACGATGGAGAACGCAGACCTGCTCGTGGTGAACGGGCTCGGATACGAAGCGAGCATGGGCGACATCATCGACAACGCCATCGACGCCGGAGCGGTGGCGTTCACACTCGCCGGGCCGCTCGAACCCCAAGAAGGTGGCGACCCCCACGTCTGGCTCGACCCGGTGCTGATGGCCGAAGTGTTCGCTGCGCTCCCGCAAGCGGTCGCGGAAACGACGGGCATCCCGATCGGCGATGTCCAACAGAACGTCGACCGTTACACCGAACAGCTGGATGACCTCCACGACACGATCGAGAACGAATTCAAGACGACGAGTGCGCTGTCGCGGAACCTCGTGACGAACCACGACTCGCTCGGACACTTCGCTGACCGATACGAATTCAACGTGATCGACACCATCATTCCGTCGGTCAGCACCAGCGCAGAGGCGTCAGCGGCCGACCTCGACGGCGTCCTCCAGGTGATTCGGACCCAGGATGTGCGCGCGATCTTCTCCGACTCGACCAACTCGGACGAACTCGCCCAAGCGCTCGCCGACGAATTGGGACACGATTTCCAGGTCGTCGAGCTCTACACCGAGAGTCTCGGTGAACCAGGAAGCGGCGCCGACACCTACATCGGCATGATGACCGTCAACGCCCAGCGCATCGCCAGCGCACTGCGCTGAACAGGGACCTCATCATGTTCGACCTCATCCTCGACGCCTTCGGATCAAACATCACCCGCCGCGCGCTCATCGGCGGGCTGCTCGCCGCGACGATCACCGCGCTCGTCGGCACGTGGGTCGTGGTGCGCGGACTGGCCTTCTTCGGCGACGCGCTGGCGCACGGCGTGCTGCCGGGCATCGCGTTGGCCGCGATCTGGGGCTACGACCTGACGCTCGGCGCAATGGTCAGCGCCATGGTGATGGTCGGTGGCGTCAACCTCGTCAACCGCACCACGCGACTGGCGGACGACACCGGCATCGGACTGCTGTTTGTCGGCATGCTCGCGCTCGGCGTCATCATCCTCAGCCGTGAAGCCACGTTCGCTGGCGACCTCACCGGGTTCCTCTTCGGTGATGTCCTCGGTGTCCGCAGCAACGAGATCAGGCTCGGCATCGTGACCTTGGCGATCACGACCGTCGGCCTCATCGCCGGACACCGCTCATTCCTTGCGCTCGCGGTAAATCGCGACAAGGCCGAAACACTTGGCCTGCGGCCGGGGCTGGCCCACGCTGCGCTCCTCACCCTGCTCGCACTCTCGGTCGTGTCGAGCTTTCGTGTCGTCGGCACGCTGCTCGTGTTCGGGTTTCTCGTGGCTCCCCCGGCAACGGCGGTGCTGATCGTCCGCCGGATCCCGGTGGCAATGGTCGTCGCCGTGCTCTTCGGCTGGCTGTCCGTCCTGATCGGGCTGGTCGTCAGCTACCACCACAACACCGCCGCATCGGCCACCATCGCCGGCGTCGCTGTCGCTCAGTTCTTCGTGGTGTTGACCGTGATCGAGCTGCGTGCGGTCACGCGTCGACGAGTACTCGCGCCGTTGCACTGACGGCAGCGAGCCCCTTGTCGATGCCGCGTGCAGACCTGGCCGCGAGGGCATCGACGACGACGTAACCCTTGGCCACCGCCGGCCCAACAGCCGCCGCAACCATCAAGGTGCCGACACCCGCTGGTCCACCCAGCGCCACGCCGAGAGCGATCCAGGTGAACTCGCAGGCGAAGCGCACCGCGGTCTCTGGACGCTGCATCCGGTCCGAGGCGGCACTGGCGAGCAGTTCCCCCGAGCCAGCACCGAGACCCGAGACGATGAGTGCGCCGGCACCGATGCCGATGCCCGCGATAGCAACGCACTGCAGGAGCAAACGGACGACGATCGAATCCGGAGCGGCGAACGACTCCAAGGCAGCGAGAGCCGCTTGCAGAACCGGACCGATCAGCAGTGGCGAGATGAACGTGCCGGGTCCGGGGCGGCGGCCAAGGGCCGCGGCGATGACGATCAGCGTGCCGACCGTCGCCCAGACGGCAATCGAAATCGGGAGCCCGGTGTGATGGCGGACTGCGCCGATGAACACATCGAGCGGGCCCGGACCGAGTTCAGTCCACAACGTGATCGCGACGGACATGGCGATCAACGCCGAGCCAACGACGAGCAGCGCCGAACGAGTGCCGAGCGTGAGCACTCGACGAGTCGTGCCCGACTGCAGCACCTCGGCGACAGCACCAGCACGCGACCAGGCGCGGCGGGTCAGCCGATACCTGAGTGGGCGGAGTCGCCGCTTGGGGCCGTTGATTGTCACCCATGAAGTATCGGCATCAAATGCCGTCGGGAGAGGTCAGGCCAGGGTGTCATTGGACACCGCTGCCGTTCGGGCGACCGCCCGGCCCGTCAGCACTCGGGGACGCGTACCGACACGTTCACTGCGAGGCCGCCCTGGCTGGTCTCCTTGTAGCGATCCGACATGTCCTCGGCTGTCTCGCGCAGCGTGCGGATCACATCGGTGAGCGAGACGCGGGCGTCGTCGGGGTTGCTCGCAACCGCAAGTTCGGCTGCATTGATGGCCTTCACGGCACCCATAGTGTTGCGCTCGATGCACGGGACTTGCACGAGCCCACCCACCGGGTCACAGGTCATGCCGAGGTGGTGTTCCATCGCGATCTCTGCGGCCATCAGTGATTGGGCGACGGTTCCGCCGAGCGCCTCGGCGAGCGCAGCGGCCGCCATCGCGCTCGAGACACCGACCTCAGCCTGACAACCGCCCATCGCTGCCGAAATCGTGGCCCCCTTCTTGAAGAGCGTTCCGACCTCGCCGGCGACGAGGAGGAAGTCGATGATCTGTGCCTCGCTCACCGGCTCGGCGGAGAAACAGACGTGGTAGAGCAGCACTGCGGGGATCACCCCAGCCGCACCGTTAGTCGGTGCCGTGACCACCCGTCCGAGGTCAGCGTTCTCCTCATTCACCGCCATGGCGAAGGTGCTGACCCATTGGAGCACCTCGGCGAACCGGAAGTCACGACCGCGAATCAGTTCGACCCAGGCATCCGGTGTGTCCGCGTCGGCACAGACATCGTCGACGGTGAGCAGACGCCGCGACAGCGGGGCGGCACGACGGCGCACGTCCAACCCGCCGGGCAGGACCCCGTCGGTGTGACAGCCGCGGTACACGCCATCGAGCATCACGTGCCAAATTGCTCGGAGCCCCTGACGGATCTCGTCCTCGGAGCGCCACGCCTGTTCGTTTGTCCAGACGACGTCCGCGATCGAGCAGTCGCGTTCGGCGCAGTGCACACCGAGTTCGTCGGGAGTCTGCGACGGGTGAGGGAGCGCAACGAAGCCAGCTGCGCCCGGTACTTCCTCCTCACCGACGACAAATCCCCCACCGACCGAGTAGTACGACGACGAGAACTCGCGCGAGCGGACGTACGCACGACACGTCAAACCGTTGGCGTGGCCTCGGAGGCGTTCGTCGATGTGGAACACGATGTCCGAGGCCATGTCGAAGGCGACCTCGGCCGCCACACCAGCCAACGACGACAGAGTCTTGATTGCCGCCAGGTCGTGCACATATTCGGCGACGCCAGCGACGTCGACCGTTTCTGGCTCGAAGCCCAGCAACGCGAGCGCAATGGCCTGGTCGGTGGCGTGCCCCTGCCCCGTCAGCGCCAGCGACCCGTACAAGTGCACCTCGACGTGGTCGACGGCAGACAGCCCGCCATGGTCAGCCAACTCATCAGCGAGTTCACCCATCCATCGCTGCACTGCTCGCCAGGGACCGAGCGTGTGCGAACTCGAAGGGCCCACACCGATCTTCAACATGTCGAACACGCTCAGCGATTCCATGACGACGTCCGATCGAGATGTGGTGCGACGGCCAGGACATGACCGCCGCGACGGATGACCGCAGTGTCGTTGGCCAACACCACCCCCAACGAAGTCACGTCGCCGAACCTACTCCCCACCGATTCGGCCGCGCTTCGACCCCGATCCATCTCGGAGTTGTTTGTACTGTGCAACCATGACCACGGACGTCAGCGCACCGGACCTCGACGCAATCCACGCGAAGTATCTCGAGGAACGCGACAAGCGGGTTCGCCCCGACGGCAACGACCAGTACATCGAGCCGACCGGCCGGTATGCCCACTTCCTCGACGATCCGCATAGCGAACGAGTCGAACGCGAGCCGCTCTTCGACGAAGTGACGGTCGCGTTCATCGGTGGTGGCTTCGCCGGTCTGCTCACCGGAGCGAAACTCAAAGAAGCTGGCATCGGCGATGTGCGCATCATCGAAAAGGGCGGCGACTTCGGCGGCACCTGGTACTGGAATCGGTATCCGGGCGCCCAATGCGACACCGCCGCGTTCATCTACCTCCCGCTGCTCGAAGAAACCGGCCACATGCCGACCGAGAAGTACACCCACGCGCCCGAGATGTTGCAGCACTGCAAGAACATCGGCGCACAGTTCGAGCTGTACGACAACGCCTGTTTCGGCACCGAAGTCACCGACCTCGAATGGGACAACGACGCGTGCCGATGGGTCATCCGGACCGACCGGGGTGATGAGATGCGTGCGAAGTACGTCGCCATGGGCACCGGCCCCCTGCATCGCCCGAAGCTCCCCGGAATCGACGGCATCAACGACTTCGAAGGCCACGCCTTCCACACCAGCCGGTGGGACTACGAGTACACCGGCGGTGACCCGAGCGGCGCGCTGATGGCAAACCTGGCCGACAAGCGGGTCGGCATCATCGGCACAGGCGCCACGGCAGTGCAGTGCGTCCCCCACCTGGCCAAGGCCTGCGGCGAGCTCTTCGTCTTCCAGCGCACGCCGTCGTCGATCGACATCCGCAACAACAAGCCGACCGATCCCGAATGGTTCAAGACGCTCGAGCCCGGCTGGCAGAAGAAGTGGTTGGAGAACTTCACCACCCTGCAGACCGGTGGTTTCACCGACGAAGACCTGGTGATGGACGGATGGACCGACATCAGCAAACGCATCCGCGACAAGCTGCTCTCGTCGCCCGAGCCCGACCTCTCGCCCGAGGGAATGCTGAAGGCGTATCACGACAGCGACGACGAGAAGATGGTCGAGGTCCGCTCCCGGGTCAACCAGGTCGTCGAAGACGAGATCACTGCCGAGAAGCTCAAGCCGTGGTATCGCCAGCTGTGCAAGCGGCCCTGTTTCCACGACCAGTACCTGCAGGCCTACAACGAACCCGGCACGCACCTGATCGACACCGACGGCAAGGGTGTGGACCGCATCGATGCCACCGGCGTGTGGGCCAACGGCGAGCACTACGAACTCGACTGCTTGATCTTTGCGTCAGGCTTCGAGGTCGGCACCTCATTCCAGCGGCGATCAGGCTTCGACACGACCGGGCGCGACGGGCTCACGCTCTCGCAGTACTGGGAAGACGGAATGCGAACGCTGCACGGAATGAACGTGCACGGGTTCCCCAACCTGTTCGTGGTCGGGCCGACCCAGGCCGCCAATCTCATCTCGAACATCCCGCACAACCTCACCGAAGCCGGTGAGTCGATTGCCCACATCGTTGCCCACGCTGAAGAGATCGGTTCGAGCGAGGTGGAAGTCACTCGCGAAGCAGAAGATGCCTGGATCGCGATGCTCGAAGCGGGCGGTCGCACCTTTGGCGGTGACCCCACCTGCACGCCCGGCTACTACAACAACGAGGGCGCGGAGATCAGCCCGGCCCAGCGCCGCAATTCGATGGGTTACCCCGCCGGACCGGTTGCCTACTTCGACTACATCGCGAAGTGGCGAGCAACGGGCGACTTCGACGGCCTCACCTTCAAATAGTTACCCATGGGGTCAGGCCCCTTTCGTAACTCTGCCCGGTGTTGGGTATCCACGTTCGACAGATTCTGACGTGTGAAACTGACTTTCAAGTGAGTACCCCGTTTCAACTGCTTCCTGCGCCCACCGGCATCCGGTGGATCGACGTCGCCCCGAGCCCCATTGGCCCGGTGTGGTCACCGTGGCCTGCACCGGCTCTGTCGACGCTGAAGCGGAGCAACGTCTGGGCCGCGCCGATCATCTACACCGTCACGTGGATGCCGCCGAGCATCGTGCACCTCGCACCGCCGGACCCGATGGTCGAAGCCACGCCGTCGTGGTGGCGCCGCATCGGCACCCGCGTCGCCGTCCTGTTCCGCCGCTCCCGCTGACTCTCCCTCCATCCCCCCACATCCCCACTCCGCACCTCCCCACGTCGTTTGCGTGACGAAATTGGCTGGTATGCGCACCAATATCGTGACGCAAACGATCCTGTGGAACACTCGGCCGATGACACAGCGAACGATCCTCATCACAGGCGCAGGCTCCGGCTTCGGCAAGGGAGCAGCCATCGAGCTCGCCGGCCGCGGACATTCGGTCATCGCCACGACCGAGACTCAGGAGCAGGCCGACGCATTGGCCGCCGAGCACCCTGAGTTGACGACGATCAAGCTCGATGTGACCTCGAGCGACGACATTGCCCAGGCCGCGGACCTCGACGTCGATGTGCTCATCAACAACGCCGGCATGGGAGTGATGGCACCGATGAGCACGGTGCCGATGGAGAAGGTCCGGGCGATCTTCGACGTCAACGTGTTCGGCATGATCGAACTCACCCAAGCCGTCGTGCCCGGAATGATGGAGCGCGGGTCCGGCCGCATCATCAACGTGTCGTCAGTGGCCGGCAAACTCGCATCGCCACTCACGTCGCCGTACTGCATGACGAAACACGCGGTCGAGGCATTCACCATCAGCCTCCGCGGCGAACTCGCCCCGCACGGCATCGACGTCTGCAAGGTCAACCCCGGGCCATACAACACCGGGTTCAACGATCGGATGGTCGACGGCATCACCGAACACATCCCGGCGGGAGATGAGGCGACGTTCGCCGCCAACCAGATGGTCCGCGACATCGTGCTGACCGATCAGCTCGACCCGGCCGACGTCGTCACCGCACTCGCCAACCTGGCCGAGGCCGACGAGACGCCGCTCGAGACGCTGCTCCCCGAGGGCATCGGCGAACTCCTCCAAGCATTGATCGACGACCAAGCCTGACCCCGAGTGCTCCTGCGACGCTGCAAGAGTCACAGTTGTACCCGGCCCCGCTGTGACTCAGTCGTTGGCGGACATGGCGACGTAGATCGTGCTGCTGGTTTCACGGCCGGTGTACACGTTCTCGAACGTGACGGTGTGCGCTTCGGCTGACGCAAACGAC
>JAJCXU010000004.1 GCA_029263275.1 Ilumatobacter sp. | reverse complement strand
TCGGTCGTCGATCAGAATGGGGGTTTCGAGGCTGTCCTGAACTCGCTGGGCCACCGCAACGGCGTCCTGGCGGTCGACGGCGCTCTCGAGGAGCACAGCGAATTCGTCACCCGACAGGCGGGCGACCACGTCGTTCTCACGCACGCAGTCTTCGAGGCGGGCAGCGACGGCGACGAGCAACTCGTCACCAACGTGGTGGCCGAGCGAATCGTTGATGAACTTGAAGTCGTCGAGGTCGACGAACAACACCGACACGACGCCTTCCTTGCGTTGGTTGACGAAGCTCTCGACGCGCTCACCGAAGAGCACCCGATTGGCGAGGCCCGTCAGGGCGTCGTGGTGGGCGTCGTAGCGAGCCTGCTGCTCCTTGTGCTGCACGATGGACATCAGGCCCATCAAGCGAACGAGTACGAGGCTGAACATGACCATCGAGGCGATCGTGATCAGCCACTTGTCGAAGGGCTCGCCCCAGATGAGGTCGATCACGGGGACGGCGAACACGACGAGGAAGAGCATGCCGAGTCGCGGCTTGGTGATGGTCGACAGCGCGTTGTCGCGGGCTTCGATTCGGTCGCCCATCGAGGGGTGCAGTGCGCCCGCAGCGAGCAGCACATAGAAGGCGATCCACAGCGGGTCGGGCCAGCCGCCCGTGGTGTAGGAACCAGCGGTGTTCATGACGCCGTAGATGGTGTCGGCCATGGCGAGCGAGGCGAGACCGAGGGTCATCATTGCGAACGTCGGCTGCTTCAGATGCACGGCGGCCATGAGGCGAGCGGCAACAGCAACGAGCAGCACGTCCATCACCGGCACGGCGATCGAGATGATGCGGGCGAAGAACGTCACGTCGGGATCGGTGACGTAGGTGTCCATGACGAGGATGCCGAGGACGGCGAACGTCGCGACGGCGATGAGCGAGGCATCGATCAAGCCGGCGACGTCGCGGCCGGGCGACACGGTGCGCAGCAGGCTGAGCAGACCGAGAATCATGATCGGGTACACGCCGATGTAGAAGATGTCAGCCACGGACGGGTACGGCACTTCGTCGTGGATCAGTTCCAAGACGTAGTACACGATGTCCGCCGTGAGGAACGTGGCCATGCCGCCGGCGATCAGGAACCACGCCTTGCGGTTCTCCGGCTTGTTCTTGCGGATGCCGTACAAGGTGGCGATGACGGCCCCGAGGCCGATGCCGTTGTAGAGCACCAGCTTCGAGAGACTCGTGGTCTCCACCAAGAAATAGACTGCTGCGACAGCCACCGACAGGATGACGTACAGCTTCCAAAGATTCGCTCGCATATATACCGCTTCGGACGTCGCGGTTCGGTTCTTGAGAAGAAGTTGTCACGAGTGCGGACGAAACCAATTGGCACCACCACACGTGATAGTTCGGCGAACGGCATGACCACGCTGTGTAGTTTCCACACCCCACCTTGAGGTTGACATGACGAACCGCTGGCACCGAGACGGGTCATTGGACCCTGGGGACGTCAGCGTTCGGCATCTACGGTGTCACGGTGGCATCCATCTTCAAAGCTCTTCGCCTGCACCGCAACTCCATTCGATCCGGCAGCGTCGGTTCGGGTGTGATTCGGGCTCGGGTCCTCCGATCGGTGTTCGTGTTGGCAGTACTGCCCGCCGCTGCGCTCACCGGGTGTGGGTCCGACGACGAGGGCGGATCCTCCTCCGCCGCCGTATTGCTGCCCGCCGACGTGACGCAAACCGTCGAGTTCACGGCCACCGAGTACGCGTTCGGTGCCGATGCTTCGACCACAATCGAGGCAGGCGAGGTGGTCCGGTTCCGGCTCACCAACGTCGGTGAACTCGATCATGAAATGCGCGTGCTGGACGACACCGGTCGACTCATCGATCAGATCCCGCGGCTCGCACCCGGCGCAACTGGTGAGGTCCTCTTGCGATTCGACAAAGCTGGTCAGTATCAGCTGATTTGCGACATCGACGATCACCTCACGCTTGGTCAGCGAGCGATCTTCTCCGTCAACGATTGATCGTTCCGGCCGGCAGCGTGCCGGCGTCGAGCTGAGCAACGCTCGCGGCGATAACCGTTCTCGCGGTCACGGGGTCGGAACGACCAGCAACGTGGGGCGTCACGGTCACCTTGGGATGACGCCACAGGGGCGAGTCGCCAGGCAATGGCTCGGTGTCGAACACGTCGAGAACGGCAGCACGAAGCTCGCCGTCGAGCGCTTCGAGCAGCGCTGCACTGTCCACCGTTGGTCCGCGACCGACGTTGATCAACACGCCGTCGCCGAGCGCTGCGAGCTCGGCTGCGCCAATCACTCCACGCGTGGCGTCACTGAGCGGAACGAGATCGATGACCACATCGCAGTCTCGGAAGAACTGGTCGAACGGGCGGTCGTGGGCCGAACGCGACCACCCCACCGTGGAGAATCCGTGCGCAGCGCACGTGGCGAGGACCGTGGTGCCGATCTCGCCGGCACCGACCACTCCGACCGTGAAGTCACGAGCGAAGACGGGCGTGAGCTCGCCCCGCCACGTCGCCGCTGCTTGCATCGCCGCATATCGGTCGAAGTCGCGCTGAAAATG
>JAJCXU010000003.1 GCA_029263275.1 Ilumatobacter sp. | reverse complement strand
ACCGCTGGCCTCGTCGGCGGTTCGCTCGCCGGCCTCGTGCTCGGCGTACCGGGCCTGTCGAGCGCAGCGTCTGATGACGGTGCCGCCCCTGCCGCTGTCGCAGTCGTGCAGCAGGCTGACGATCCGGTGACCGACGAGCCGGCGACTGATGCACCGGTCGATCCGGGCGTGCGGCTGCGTGAAGTGCTGCAGGAGCTTGTCGATGACGGCACCCTGTCGGCCGAGCAGGCTGACTCGGTCACGACGCACCTCGTCGAAAACCGCCCCGAGCGCGCCAACCGCGGTGGCCGTGGCGGTCCGGGCGACATCGGCCGTCGTGGCCCGGGCAAGCACGCTCGGTCCGATGTGCTGACCGACCTGCTCGGTATCGAGGCCGACGAACTGCGTGAGCAGCTTCGCTCCGGCTCGACACTCGCCGAGATTGCTGCGGCGAACGGCGTCGAGACCAGCGCCATCATCGACGCACTCGTCGATCAGGCTGAGGAGCGCATCAATGCTGCGGTCGAGGCCGAGCGCATCACCGCTGATGAAGCAGCCGAGAAGCTCGCCGAGATCGAAACCCGCATCAGCGACAAGATCAACGGCAACTGATCCCTCTTCCCCCCGGCCTGAAGCCCGTTGAACGGTCACGTTGTGCCAGGCACAACGTGACCGTTTCGGCCGTAGCGTCGCCGGGGTGATTTGCGTCGACCTGTCCGCCGTCGGGCTGGCCCAGCCCGACAAGGTGCTCTTCAGCGACGTCGACGTCACGATTTCGAAGGGCGACCGCGTCGCCGTCGTCGGCGTCAACGGCTCCGGCAAGACGACGCTCCTGCGAATTATGACCGGCGCCCTCGCGCCCGACAGTGGCGACGTGCGGTTCGGCCGGGGCGCCCGGATCGTTTCTCTCGAACAGGATCCCGTACTGCCCGACGGCCTCGTGCGCGATGTGCTCGGCGACGGCTGGGAAGTGCAGGCCGCGGCAACCACCCTCGGCGTGTTGCCGCTGTTCGATCGTCGCACCGACGAGCTGTCGGGAGGCCAGGCCAAGCGGGTCGCGCTCGCCAAGGTGCTCGCTGACGATCAACAAGGCGCCTTCGACATGGTGGTCCTCGACGAGCCGACCAACCACCTCGACCTCGAGGCGATCGAATGGCTTGAGTCGCGTCTGGTCGCGATGACCGCGGCACTCGTGTTGGTCACGCACGACCGGCATGCCCTCGATCGGCTGACGACGGCAGTGGGCCCCAGCCGTGTCGTCGAACTCGACAACGGCCGTTCGTACATTCATCAGGCTGCGGCCGGTTCGAGTGCGTACGCGACCTATCTCGATGCGCGCGCTGAGCGGATCGAGCGCGAGGCATCAGAGGAATCGACCCGCAAGATCTTGGCCCGCAAGGAACTCGCATGGCTTCGCCGAGGAGCTCCGGCACGATCGTCGAAACCAAAGGCGCGGCTGCGCAGTGCCAACGAGATCATCTCGGGCGGTCCGGCATCCGCAGGCGTGCGCGGAAACGATCTCGAGCTGGGCGCCGGGACCACCCGTCTCGGCAACCAGGTCGTCGAACTGATTGGTGTCACGCAGCGCTTTGGCGATCACACCGTGTTCGAGAACATCGATCTCCTGATCGAACCCGGTGCTCGGCTTGCCGTGGTCGGCCCGAACGGATCGGGCAAGACGACCCTGCTCGACATTGTTGCTGATCGCACCACGCCAGTCGTCGGTGAGGTTAAGCGCGGCCAGACCGTCGTCGTCGGCTACGCCGATCAGCATTCATCCGAACTCGATCCCGACGCCATCGTTCGCAAGGTGGTCGCCGGCCCGTACCGCGAGCCCGACCACGAAGACAAGGCGCTGCTCGAGAAGTTCTGGTTCGACTCGACCGCGCAGTACGCCCCGACGCGAATGCTGTCAGGTGGGGAGCGGCGTCGACTGCAACTCGTGATGGTGCTGGCAGCGAAACCCAACCTGTTGATCCTCGACGAGCCGACCAACGATCTCGACCTCGACACGCTGCGTTCGCTGGAAGCGTTCCTCGACGACTGGCCTGGGGCGCTGGTGACGTCGAGCCACGACCGGGCCTTTCTCGACCGCGTGGCCGATCACGTGTTGGCCATCGATGACGACGGCACGATGCACCGCGTGCCTGGCGGAGTCACCGGCTGGCTTGCCGGGCGATCGACCGGCTCGACCGGACGTTCAACACCCACCGCCAAGAAGTCGACCGTCGCGACGGCGAGTGCCTCGACGCGCCCAGGCAAGCCGAAGCAAGCGCGCACGGGGCCGAGCCCGTCGACGCTGGGACGCCAGTTGCGCGAGGCGGAGCAGTCGATGGTGAAGGCGCAGAAGCGTGTCGATGCTCTCACCGAGCAATTGACGGGTCTCACCGATTCGTCGGAACTGCAGCAGGTCGGCCAGGACCTGGCCACTGCGCAATCTGAACTCGATGAGCACGAATTGCGCTGGCTCGAACTCGCCGAACAAACCACCTGACCCAGAGTTACGCATGGGGTCAGGCCCCTTTCGTAACTATCCGCGCCGGGTGAGGTAGTCGCGTGCGATCTCGCGAAGGCGGTCGCGACCGAAGCTCGGGTCATGGCCGCCGTGCACGACATCGACGGGAAGGTCGATGAGCCGTTC
>JAJCXU010000002.1 GCA_029263275.1 Ilumatobacter sp. | reverse complement strand
CGGCTGCCGCTTTGGCATCGATCGCGCAGATTCTGGCGATTCACACGGTGACGGGGTCCGGCGATCTTCACTGTCGTGTCGTCGCTCGATCAAATGACCACCTCCATGAGGTGCTGCAACAGATCGCCGCAATCCCGACCGTGTTGCGAAGTCAGACGCAGCTGGCGCTGTCGACGGTGCTCGACAGGTCGATCGCCGACGTGTTGATCGGAGCGTAAGAGTGCTGCGCGGATCAGGTCACCCCCCGGAGACCTGATCCGCTGCGAGCGGGTCGACCGACAAGATCTAGCCGACGAGGAAACGTTACCGGCGATGTGTCGAAAGTCGCACCTTTTCGAACATCGGGTTGCCCCCCGCACGCTCGCTCAGTGTGCTGAGGGTTGTCACTTCGCGCGAAGGTCGAGCGTGTGGGTCAGCATCGGGCACACTGGGATTGTGGGGCGCGGTTCGACACATGTCTTGGTGGTCGACGATGACGTCGCCATCCGCGAGGCGTTGAGCATGGCGTTGTCCTACGAGGGGTATTCGGTGCTCACGGCGGTCGACGGTCTCGACGCATTGCGGGTCGTCGATGCACGCGTCGCCGACAACCTGTCGATTGACACGATGCTCATCGATCTGATGATGCCCAAGCTCGATGGGCTCTCGCTGTGTCGCGAGTTGAGAGCTCGGGGCGATGCGACGCCCATCCTCGTCTTGACGGCGCTCGACGATGTGGGGGATCGGGTCGCCGGACTCGACGCGGGCGCGGACGACTATTTGCCGAAGCCGTTCGACCTCGCCGAACTGCTCGCCCGTGTGCGCGCCCTGCTCCGCCGCTCCCGGGTCGATGACAGCGGCAGCCCGCTTGCCGTCAGCGATCTCTGGTTGGACCCGATCAACCGGCGTGCCACGCGTGATGGCGCGGTGCTCGCTCTGACGACGACGGAGTTCGACTTGCTCCGCCTGCTCATGTCCAACGCAGGTCAGCTGCTTTCGCGCGAGCGCATCTATGGAGAGATCTGGGGTCCCGGTGTGCCGGTGACCTCTCGCTCGCTCGACGTGTACGTGAGCTATTTGCGCAACAAGACCGAGGCTGGTGGGAAGCGCCGAGTCGTCGAGACCGTCCGCGGCCAGGGGTTCAGGATCGGAATGTCCCCGTGAGTCTTCGGGTCCAGACAATTCTCGTGATTGCCGGTCTCACGACGGTCGCCGCGCTGGCCGCCGGATTCGGTGCCTACGCACTGGCGAGCCGCGAAGAGTTCAGAACGATCGACGCGTTTCTCGCGGGGCGAGCGCACAGCATCGAAGTGCTCCTCGAAACAGTGGACGACCTCGCTGGCCCGGAACGTGGCCCGTCGCCGCGCAATCCGCCGATTGGTCCGGTGGGCGACCAAGGGCCGCCTGAGTTGCGGCCAGCAGGGTCGCCACCTCCGGAGCGGGCACGGGACGACGCGTTTCTGTCGCTGCGGCTGGGCGTCATCGTCGATGACGTCGCCGGTGGTGCGGTGGTGGTGCGAGTGACCGAGGGTGCGGGAGGTGCTGCTGAGGATCCTGCGCGCCGGCTGCTGGTCGACTTGATCAACACTCCGTCGGTTGACGTCGAACTCCCGGCGATCGCGGTGCCGCTCGGGGGCGACGAGATGCTCAACGTCGACATCGACGGCACTGAGCATCGGATGTACGTCAAGCTCTTGAACGACGGCACCACGATCAACGTCGCTCGGAGTCTTGACGAGGCTCAGTCGACCCTCGCCGGTCTGCGCCGGCACCTCGGCCTCGTCTTGGTTCCGGTGATCATGCTGTCGATTGCGCTCGGGTTTCTCGCCGCTCGGCGTTTGTCCCGGCCACTCGAAACGCTGTCGGAGTCGGCAGGGCGCGTCGCGCTCACCGGTGAACTCGACGTCGACTTCCGCACTGATGCGCCGGGCGAAGTCGGCAGTGTGGCGCGGAGCTTTCGGTCGATGCTCGACTCATTGTCGGCATCGCGCGAGGAGCAGCGCCGTCTCGTCGCGAATGCCGGCCACGAACTCCGGACTCCCTTGACCGCTCTGCGGATGAATGCGGATCTCCTGTCGACCGGACGGTTGACCGAGGCCGATGCTGAGGTAGCGCTGGCGGCCATCAGTGCCGAGACGCGTGAGCTGTCGTCGCTCACTGGTGAACTCGTCGAACTCGCAACGGTGGCCGCCGATGTCGAACATTGTGTGTCGACTGATCTTCGCGAAATCGCTGAACGGGTCGCAGACAGGGCTCGTCGACGACACGGCGCTGAGGTCATCGTCGAAGGCAGGGTGTCGAGGGCGCTGGTGCAGCCCAGTCGAATCGAGCGCGCCATCACCAACCTGCTCGACAACGCCGTCAAGTTCGGTCCGCCTGACACGCCGATCACGATCCGAGTCGACTCGGGCAGCGTTGCGGTGATCGACGGCGGGACTGGCATCGACGAAGGTGACATCGGCCGGCTCTTCGAGCGGTTCTACCGATCGGCCCCGGCGCGCTCCCTTCCGGGGTCGGGCCTCGGATTGGCGATCGTCGACAAGGTGGCTCGAGACCACGGCGGCGGGGGGTTTGCCCGGAACCATGCGAACGGGGTGACGGTCGGGTTCACCTTGCAGCCATTGGGCATCGTCCACCGTGAGTCGGCCAGCGCGTCGATCCGTTGACATCTCGCCCGCCTTCGTGCGGCGTGTCGGCGCCCGATACGGTGCGCATGGGGGCCACAACGATCGGGGGATCACGATGGCATACGAGAACAACCGTCCAAGTGCGGATCAGGGCAGCAGTGTCAATGCTGCTGACACGGTGCAGGCCGAGCCGGTCACCGACTGGGTGAACGACTGGGATTGGCTCGACGATTCGTGGGGCGCCAATGCCATCGACATCTGGAATGGGGTGCGCGAGCAATGTCCGGTCGCCATGACCGAACGTTATGGCCGCGCCTTCATGCCCGTCACGATGGAGGCGGTGTCAGCCATCGCCAACGACACGGTCAATTTCTCCTCAGAGTTCGTGTCGGTGGCTCAACCCGATGCCATCCGACGTCCGGCGCCGCCGATCACCTCGGATCCGCCTGACCACCACGGTCACCGCAGGCTCCTCCTGCCTTCCTTCAGCCCCAAGCGCATTCAGGAAATGGAGTCCGAACTGCGCGAGTACACGCGCAGCCTGATCGCAGACATCCGTGCAGCTGACTCGTCGACGGCTGATGCCGCAGCGCAGTACTCGCAGCACATCCCGGTGCACGGCATTGCCCAAATGATCGGCGTGCCCGACAGCGATGCCGACCTGTTCCGTGACTGGATCTACCGCAACTTCCAGATCGCTCCGCGCGACAACCGAGTCCGCGAACAGGTCACTGCCGAGATGCGCGCATACTTCGCTGAGCTGCTCGAACGGCGCGCCGCCCAGCCTGAGGACGACCTTGCCACGCTCGTGACCAATGCGGAGATCGACGGCGAACCGGTCGACAACGAGCTCAAGCTCGGCTATCTGCTGTTGTTGTTGCTGGCCGGCATCGACACCACCTGGAGCGCCATCGGCTCGGGCCTGTGGCACCTCGCGACCAACCCGCACGATCTGGCTCGGCTCGCTGCCGTGGTCGATGACCCCGACGACATGCTGTGGCTGACGTTCTCCGAAGAGGTGCTGCGCTACTACGCGCCGGTCACCATGGGTCGCAAGGTCATCGGCGACACCGAGGTGGCAGGGTGCCCGATCCGCAAGGGCGAGCAAGTGCTCGTCACCTTCCCGGCCGCCAATCACGACCCTGCCGCGTTCGACCAACCTGAAGAGTTCCAGATCGATCGAGCGCAGAACCGCCACGTTGCATTCGGCCTCGGCATCCACCGCTGCCTCGGCTCGAACCTGGCACGCCTCGAGATGAAGATCGCCTTCCACGAATGGGTCAGCGCGTTTCCGACCTACTCCATCGACGAGGCCAGCGAGACGACGTGGACCAACGGCCAGATTCGTGGTCCACGCAACATCCCGGTCGTCCTCGCCGGCGACAACTGAACCTCACCACCAATCCTGCGACACCAATCCTGCGACACCAATGCGTGTCACCCCATGGCACCGCTCGATTCGGGCGCGCTGAGATCGGAGCAATCAGATGGATCTCGATGGCAAGCATGTCGTCATCACCGGGGGGTCGGCCGGCATCGGCGCGGGCCTCGCCCGGGAGTTCGCCGAGCGCGGCGCTCGGATTCTCGTTGCGGCTCGTTCGGAAGCCAAGCTCCGCGCGGTCGCCGACCGCATCGTGGGCGATCACATCGTTGCTGACCTGAGCAAGGCCGAGGACGTCGACGCCTTCATTCCGCGCTGCCTCGATCTCCTTGGGCACATCGACGTGCTGGTCAACAACGCCGGTATCGAAACGAGCACGAGCTTCCCAACGACAGACCGCGATGACGTCCGGACGCTCGCTCGGCTCAACTTCGAGGCTCCGCTGATGCTGACGCGCGATGTGTTGCCCCACATGCTCGGACGCGGCTCCGGGCACATCGTGCAGATGTCGTCGGTGGCCGGGGCCATTCCGTTTCCCGGACTTGCGGCCTATTCCGGATCGAAAGCCGGCCTGACCAACTTCACGGAGACACTGAGAATCGAATTGAAAGCGACTCCCATCGGCTTGACGGTCGTCAGTCCAGGCCCGGTGCTGACCGAGATGTGGGAGCGGCTCGACAACGACAGCAAGCCGTTTGCCGCGGCCGGCCTGAAGCGTTTCCGGCGCCTCGGGTTCTTGCCGAAGCTGTCGGTCGACAAGCTGGTCGGCGCAACCATTGCCGCAGTCGAACACGATCGTCGGTTCGTTCGGCTCCCTCGGCGTTACGGCGGGTACCACGCGTTGAACAACGCGCCGCGCCGGCTGGTGGAAGCCGCCTTGCTCGGTGTCAAGTTCCCGCACGACTGGGAACAGCAGTGAGCAAGATCTGGGAGACCGACAATCCGCCGAGCGTGAAATGGCCGCTCTACACGCGGGGCAACGTCGGCGAGGTGTTCCCCGAAGTGGTGCTGCCGTTCACGTGGAGTCTCATCGGTCAGGCAGCCGAGGATGGGTGGCGCGAGGCGTTCATCCGCATGGGGCTCGTCGCCGAGGGCGATTTCGACGAGAGCGAACCGATGACGATCCTGAGCGTCTTCGGGGGTTACTGCTACATCAACGCCAGCTACGTCCGCATGCTCGGCGTCCGTGCGCCGGGCGGCGATGTGGCAACCATCGACGAAACGTTCTTTGGAGGATCCGATGCGCCGGCTTACGTCGAACGTGAGGGCGACAAGAACCGTCGGGCGAGTCTGAAACTCGCAGCCACGGTGCTGCGGCTGCTCAACACCAAGGACCTTCCCGCGCTACGCGCGGACAAGGTGAAGGCCGAGCGCTTTGCGTCGAAGTATCCCGGCCATGCAGCCGACGGCACGCCGGCCACCGACGAGCAGTTGCTCGACTACTGCATGTCGTTCCAGCCGTTCTTCCAGTCGCTGTTCGCGCGCCACATCGAGAACACGTTCTCCGACGCACTCGTGTCCGGTGCGTTGATCGACGTGATCGCCAAGGCGGGCAAAGAGGATCTCCTGGTGTCGATTCTCGGAGGGATTGGCGATGTTGAATCCGCCGCTCCAGCAGCGTCGATGTGGGAGTTGTCGCGGCTCGATCGTGACGAACCGACATGGGAGCGAGCGTTTGCCTCGTTCATCACGAAGTTTGGATCTCGCGGTCCGAACGAATGGGATATTGGTTCGGACCCGTGGGCATTCCGGCCAGCGATGGCCGAAGCCGCAATCGACGCCATGCGACCCGTTGCCGCTGATCGCTCACCGGCAGACCAACAGACTGCATTGGGAGAGGCACGCGACGCTGCCGTCGCCGAGGTCCGTCAGGCGCTGAATCGCATCGACCGGTTCCAGTTCAACAAAGCATTGGCTGCCACGATCGTGTTCTCCCAAGCGCGCGAGCGCTCCAAGACCACCGTCATCGCTGCCATCCACGCTGTACGCCGCGCCCAACGGGAACTGCACGAACGGGCCATCGGTCGAGGCGGTGCCGAGGAGCGGTGGAAGAGTTGCCTCCTCAACGTCGCTGAGTTCCGGGAGTACCTCGGCGACCCGTCTGCGAAGCGCGACCTGATCGAGGAACGTGCCGTGTTGCACGGCCGGCTGTCCGCGCTGGTCGCACCGTTCATCGTCGAGGCAACGGTGCCACCAATCGACAGCTGGGAGGTGGCCGGAGCAACCGTTGGCGTCGTCGCCGCTGGTGATGTGCTCGATGGCCTCCCCGGATGCCCGGGCGTGGCCCGAGGTCGGGCGCGGGTCGTACTCGATCCCGCGGATCCGCGTGGCCTGGGTCCAGGAGACGTGCTGGTTGCTCCGATCACCGATCCGTCGTGGACCCCGCTGTTCCTCGCAGCCGAGGCGGTCATCGTCGACGTCGGGGCGGTGATGAGCCATGCGGTCATCGTCAGTCGAGAACTGGGCATCCCGTGTGCGGTTTCGGTGACCGGCGCGACCACGTCGATCCCCGACGGAGCGTTGGTCGAAGTGGATGGCAACACTGGTTCGGTTCGAGTCCTTGAACTTTCTTGAGAGTCACTGTCATCTTGCACTTCACCGCTGAACTGCCCAGCGCCGGCTGACGATGACGACTACGATCCACTGCATGACGGGCTTGCGGGAACGGAATCGTCGGGCGGCTATGGGTGACGTGCAACGCGCCGCGATGCGCATGATGCAGGCGTCGGGCTTCGCCAATGTGACCGTCGAAGAGATTGCCGCGAACTCCGGCGTGTCCCCGTCAACGGTGTACCGCTACTTCGGGACCAAAGAAGCGTTGGTGCTGTGGGGCGACCGAGCCGGACAGATGGTTGCCCACTTCGCTGCGGCGAAAGTCGGCAAGAAGCGTTCCATCGAGCTCGCGTTCGTCGAAGCGGTTGCGGCGACCTACGACGATGCTGGCCCCGTTGCACGGCTCGAACTCGTCGCGCAACTCGAGTTAATCTTCGCCAACGAGGATCTGACGATTGCATTCGAACACGAACTGATCGGTCGACGAGATGAAGTGGCGGCCGCACTGGCCGTTCATCGCTCCGCCAAGTCCGTCGGTGGACGCGACGCAGCACAGGCCGGCGCACTGCTGGGTGCATTGATTGCCGTGCTCGAACGCTGGCAGGCATCGGGCGGCGAGAAGTCGTTGGCCAAACAGCTGGCCAAGGCATTCGACACGAAGGCCTGAAGCGGGGCAATCGCCGGCGACCTGCCTGAGTGGTCGACGCGACGAACTCGCCACCGATGCGGTTCGAGTGTGACGAGGCCGCTGGCCACGTCATCCCGCATCACCCCATGTCACGGTGCGTGAGCGCCGTGTTCTGAGTGTCGCCCCGGTGGTGGCGGTGACCCTCACGAAATCTTCTTGGTTGTCTCAAGTTGTCATATCGACTGACCGAAGCCCTATGTATGGACATTCGAAAGACATTTGCGCGGCTTGGCACGGGAGGGCTCGCCGCGCTGCTGGCAGTGGTGACACTGCCACTCGTCATGCTGTACCCAGCAGGACGTGCCGAGGCATTCCCCGCGCCCGTCTTCACGATCTACGTGCCACTCGAAGAAACTGACATCTCGACGGCACTGTTCCAGATCTTGACCAATGGCCAGGTGCCAGGAGACGTGACCTCGCAGATCACGCTGACGTCGGCTGCGGACAACTCCCTCATCTACTGGGACCACTGGGAAGACGGCTACGAGACCGACATCGCCAATCCGGTGCAGGCGACCTCAGAGGTGTGGGGCGACGGCAACATCTTGAACGGGGCCGCGCCGGGCGTCACGACCAATGGCGGTGATGTCGTCAACGGCGGCACCGTGATCGAACTCGAGAACTCCATCGACATCACCCCACGCGATCCGTCCGTGATCCTCTTCGACGGTCGCGACAAGGCAGCGTCGACGCGCGGCTTCGTGATGACGCGCGCGGCATGGGACACCACGCTCGGCACGGTGCACGCCGGCGCGGTCGCAGCATCCGACCTCTCGAAGTACGGCACGCAGTTCTCCGTGCCGATCGGCGAGAACATCGCATCGAACGAAGCGTTCGAGTACACCTCGCTGTCTGTCCTCGCCTCCGACGACAACACTGTCGTCGAAGTCGACATCGACGGCGACGGAGCGTTCGACCCGCTGTTCGGCACCACGCTCGCCGCAGGCGAGACGCACTTCGTCGATGGTGGCATCAACGCGGGTGCATTCGTCCAGACCTCCAAGCCGTCCCAGGTGCACTTGATCACCGGCGATGTCGACTCACTCGTGGCCGGTCGCTGGTTCGAGGTGTTCCCCGAAGAAGTGCTCAGCGACGAATATGTCGCGGCGGTCTCCACCACCGATGCACTGCAACCGGTCTCGACCTTCATCCACAACTCTGGCGACAGCCAGATCACCGTTGCTGTCGATGCCCAAGGCACCGCCAACGACACCACCCTCGACATCGTGGCTGGCGGCACACTCTCCTACACGTTGCCGAACGGTTCGGGTGCCCGGTTCTCATCGCCTGGCAACACCTTCTCGGTCATCTCCGCGACGGTCTCGCTGCTCGGCGACGGCCGGACGTTCGACTGGGGATACACGCTGGTGCCCGTGACCCAACTCACCTCCGGCGTGGTCGTCGGATGGGGCGCAGGCGACACGACCGGTCTCAGCGACGACAGTCCTGTCTGGATCGCTCCGCTCGAGAACACCGACATCGACGTCGACTTCGACGGTGACGGAACCACCGACACGACCATCACCGGCGTGCAGCAGTATCAGAGCGTCAAGATCGTCGACCCTGATCACGACATGACCGGAGCGCGCATCACGTCGCCCACCGGCGTGCTGCTGTCAGCCGCGTGGGGCCAAGACCCCGACACCGCAGATCCGACCACCGCCTACGACCTCGGCACGGCGATCCTGCCGACAACTGCACTCGTCGTCACCAAGTCCGCAACGCTCGCACCTGGAGGCGATGTCAACGGTGACGGGTCGGTCAACCCCGGCGACACGCTGCTGTACACGATCACCGCGGTCGACGCGGGAACGTTGCCGCTCGACGATGTGATCGTCCTCGACAACCTCCCGAGCACGCTCGACTACGTTCCCGGCACCACCACGCTGAACGGTGTCTCCGTCGCCGACAACTCCGGTGGAGGGACGGTCTTTCCGGTCGATAACGATGGCGTGAACACCGCGGGGCTCACGATTGCGCAGCTCTCGGCAGGCGCATCGGCGGTCGTCTCCTTCGAGGCGGCGCTGGCCGACCCATTCCCCGTGTTCGTCCAAACGATCCGCAACTCAGCGGCCGTCACGTCCGACACCGACAGCGCATTCGCGACGTCGATCGTTCCGGTCGTCGTGCCCGACCTCAACATCTCGAAGTCATCCGATGCCCCCGGGCCGGTGGCGCCGGGTCAAGTCTTCAACTACGTCCTCGACGTGGCAAACATCGATGTCACCCCGCAGACGAACATCGACGTGACCGACACGCTGCCGACCGACGTCGCCTGGATCTCTACGTCGGTCACCCGCCCGATTGACGACCCCAATCCGGGCGGCATCGTCACGATCGACGAGCAATTCTCCGACCCGCCTTCCTACAGCGACAATGCAGCACTCTGGCTCACTGACTGGGTGGAGGTTGATGCCGCAGGCGTGGCACAGAGCCCCACCGACGGCAACGTCCGAGTGTTCTCCAATCTCGGCGACAACCGTCTGCGCATGGAAGGCCCCAGCGAGGAGATTCGGCGGACCGTCGATGGCACTGGCTGGGAAAAGGCCATCCTCACCTTCGACGCTCGCCGTGATGCGTTCGCTGCTGGCAACGACGTCTCGTTCCAGATCTCGACGACCGGCGGTCTGAGCTGGATCGAGCTCGACCGGTTCATTGGTCCCGGAACCGACATCGCGTTCGGCACCAACACCTACGACCTCACTCGCTTTCTCGGTCAGCCGATCGATGTCCGCTTCGTCACCTCGGCAGACTTCGTTCCGGGCGTCAACCGATTCTTCTTCGACAGCTTCGAACTCGAGCTGACCAATCGCATTCTCGAAACGGTTGCCGGCGCGGCGCCACCAGCGCTCTACAGCGGCGGCGACCTGCTGATGAATGAGAGCTTCACCGTCAGCGTTGCCGTGAGCGTCGACGCCGGACTCGATCCGTCGATCGACTCGATCACCAACACAGCAAGCGCCGTGAGTCTGCAGAGTCCGTCGCCCGTCACCGATTCGCACACCGACCCTGTCGCTCGCGCCCAGGTCGGTGACACCGTGTGGCACGACCTCAATGGAGACGGCGTCGTCGATGTTGGCGAGCCGCGTCTCAGTGGTGTGACCGTCACGCTGTCCGACTCAGGCAGCACCGTGATCGACACCGCAGTCACCGATGGCGCTGGTCAGTACTCCTTTGGTGGGACTGCCACCGAACTTGATCCCGGCGACTACAACGTCGCC
>JAJCXU010000001.1 GCA_029263275.1 Ilumatobacter sp. | reverse complement strand
AACTGGTTGCCCTCGACGCTCTCACGCAGCTGATCATCGGAGATTCGGATCGAACCCTTCTCCCCGACGTGCCCGGGGTCGGCGTCGAGCGCGGCGCGCTGCACGTCTCGGTAGGCGCCGAGCTCAGCCGGTGCTGTGGTGTAGTGGCCGTGGCAATCGATGATCATCGTGCAGGCAGTTTGCCGGGCCGCTTGCCGGATTGTCAACAATCGACAAAGATGGACTGGTGACCATCACCACGAACGTTGTCATCATCGGAGCGGGACCGGCGGGTTCGCTGCTCAGCCATATCCTGCACCGAGCAGGGATCGAGTCAGTGGTGGTCGAGCGCTCAAGTCGTTCACATGTCCTCGAACGCATTCGGGCCGGCGTCCTCGAATGGGGCTCGGTTGAGGTGCTACGCGCCGCCGGCGTCGGCGATCGCATGGACGAAGAGGGGCACGTCCACGACGGCGCGTCGCTGGTATGGGCCGGCGGTGAGCCACTCTTCCTCGACATCAACAAGAACGTCGGCTCGCACTTCATGTCCTACGGCCAGACCCGAATTCAAGAGGACCTGTACGACGCAGCCGACGCCAACGGCACATCGTTCGTGTTCGAAGCCGCCGACGTCGAGGTCCACGACGCCACGTCGGATCGCCCATCGATCACTTTCCGCAAGAACGGCGAACTCGAACGAATCGAGGCCGACTACGTCATCGGATGCGACGGCTACCACGGCGCGGCCCGGCAAGCGATCCCCGACACGGTGCTCCGCACGTTCGAGAAGGAATACCCCTTCGGCTGGCTCGGCATCATGTCGGAGACACCCCCGCTCCCCGACCTCGTCTACGCGAACCACGAGCAGGGTTTCGCGCTCGCCTCGCAGCGCAATCCGATGCTCAGCCGCTACTACGTGCAATGCCCGCTCACCGACAACGTCGAAGACTGGTCCGACGACCGCTTCTGGTCAGCGTTGACCACCCGCTTGGGCTCGACGCTCGGCGACCGCGTGGTGACGGGCCCGTCCATCGAGAAGTCGATTGCACCGCTGCGCAGCTTCGTCGCCGAGCCGATGCGATACGGCAACTTGTTCCTCGCTGGTGATGCCGCCCACATCGTGCCGCCAACCGGCGCCAAGGGCCTCAACCTCGCGATCTCCGACGTCCACTACCTGTCGCGCGGGCTGATCGACCATTACGGCTCGGGCGATGACGGCACGCTCGAGCGTTACTCCGACATGGCGCTGCGGCGAGTCTGGAGTTCGGTGATGTTCTCGTGGTCGCTCACCAACCTGATGCACCGCTTCCCCGGTCAGACGGCATTCGACCAGCGCGCCCAAGAGACCGAGCTCGACTACCTCGCGTCGTCGACACACGCCCAGGCCTCGTTCGCCGAGCAGTACAGCGGCATTCCGTTCGAGATCCCGGTCACCTGCTGAGGAACCACTTCAACAGGTGGCGGTGCAGCCGCGGTGCTTCGCAGAGGCCACTTCGGGGTCGAGTAGAATTGGGGGATGAGAGTCTTCTTCACAGGCGGGAGCGGCAAGGCCGGTCGCCATGCTGTTGCTCACCTTGTCGAGCAGGGCCACAACGTCGTCAACGGTGACCTCGTCCCACTCGGTCATCCCGGCGTCCCTGACATCCGTATCGATCTGACCGACGCCGGGCAGGTGTTCAACGCGCTGTCTGAATACGCCGTGATGGACGAACTCGAGGCTGGCAAGGGTGTGCCGACGTTCGACGCCGTGGTGCACTTCGCTGCGATTCCCGCGCTCTTCGTCCGCCCCGACAACGAGACCTTCCGGATCAACGCGCTCAGCACATACAACGTCATCGACGCCGCGGTGAAGCTCGGCATCCCCAAGGTGATTTTCGCCAGTTCCGAGACGACGTACGGGGTCTGCTTCGCGGACGGCGAGGTCAAGCCCGAGTACGTGCCCGTCGATGAGGAGCATCCGACGGTCCCGCACGACAGCTACGCCATGTCGAAGGTCGTCAACGAAGCAACGGCGCGATCGTTTCAAGCCCGAACGGGCATCGACATCTACGGGCTGCGCATCAACAACGTGGTGGAACCACACGAGTACGCGAGCGACTTCCCGTCGTACGTGGCCGACCCCGCTCTGCGTCGGCGCAACATCTTCGCCTACATCGACGCGGTCGACCTCGGCCACATGGTCGACTGTTGCCTGCGCACCGACGGCCTCGGCTACGAAGTGTTTAACGTCTCCAACGACGACTCATCGGTGGGAATCACCAGCGATGAGGTCTACGAACAGTTCTACAGCGGCGTGCCGCGCCGCCCAGGAATGGAGCGATACGGCACGTTCTTCGCCAACGACAAGGCAAAACGGCTCGTCGGGTTCGCGCCGCGCCGCTCGTGGCGCGACAGTCTCGACTGAGATCGTCGCCTGACCGAAGCGGCAGCCTTCGTCACCCGTCGGAGTCGACCAGTGATTCCGCGGTTTCCCGATCGGTGATCAGGCACTTGATGAGTCGCCCTGCCAGCAGACCACGGATGGCATTGAGCTTGCGTTTGCCTCCGGCGACAGCGATCGAGCGCGGGACTGCCCGGAGCTGATCGAGCGTCAGACCGATGACCCGGTCGCCGAGACTGCCGAGAACCTCACACCTCGTCTCCAGAAATTCTTCGCGACACCTCTCGCCGCAGCCGACGTGGCCACTCTGTGCCTCGCCAGAACAACTCTTTCCAAGTTTCGGTAATCGAGGGCCTGTCCGGTCGCTCCTAGGTGGTGAACACATCAACCACCAACACGCAGGAGAAGCCAATGTTCCCGACACTCACCCTCACAAACAGCACCAACGCCCGCCGCCGCACCGCACTCAAGATGATCGGCGCTCTCGTCGGCCTGACGCTGGCAGCCAGTGCCTGCGGCGGATCTGGCAACGATTCCGGAGCCGACGCCGCAGTCCAGGCCGTCCCTGGCCTCACCGCCGCCGACATTGAAGCCACTGAACTGGCTGCCGAGGCCAACACCGTTGCCCCCGCACCGGCCGTCGAGGCAAGCGCTCCGAACCAGACGGACAACGCATCAGCAGCCGACACCAGCAGCGAGGCGCCCTCGACGCCGGTCGAACCGGCCGACACACCGGTCGGCCCGCTGATCATCGACGAGCC